>DASVTJ010000805.1:0-14246 GCA_036387635.1 Duganella sp. | reverse complement strand
CAGCGCGACGGCGCCGGCGGCGATCGCGCCCACCGTCAGCTGGCCGTCGGCGCCGATGTTGGCGACGTTGGCGCGAAAACCGATCGCCAGGCCGACGCCGCACAGGATCAGCGGCGTCGCCTTCAGCAGCAGCTCGCCGACGCCGAACAACGTGGTCCACGGCTTGATGAAATACACGTAAAAGGCGTGCAGCGGCTGCTGGCCGAGGAAGAAGAACAGCACGGAGCCGGTCAGCAGCATGGCTGCCGCGGCGATCAGCGGCGACGCCAGCATCATGCGGCGCGAAGGTTCGGGACGTCGTTCAAGCCTGGACATGGTCGGCCGCTCCTTGTTCTGCGAAATCGCCGCTCATCCACACGCCGATCTGGTTGATGCTGGTGCTGGCGGCTGGCACGGCGCGAGACAGGCGACCGTCGGCCAGCACCGCGATGCGGTCGCTCAGCATGAATAATTCGTCGAGCTCCTCCGACAACACCAGCACCGCCACGCCCTGGTCGCGCATGTCGATGATGGCCTGGCGGATCAGCATCGCGGCGCCGACGTCCACGCCCCATGTCGGCTGCGCGAACACCATCACTCTCGGCGCCAGCGCGATCTCGCGCCCGACGATGAACTTTTGCAGATTGCCGCCGGAAAGACTGGAGGCGGCCGCCCCCTCGCCGCCGCATTTGACGTCGAAGCGGGCGATCACCTTGCGCGCGAACTCGCGCACCGCGCCGCGCTGTATCAGGCCGTTCTTCACCATGCCGGTATTAGCCGCCGGTAGATAGCCGGTCAACAACGCGTTGTCGGCCAGCGACAGCTCCGGCGCGGCGCCGCGTCCGAGCCGCTCCTCCGGCACGAAGCCCAGTCCCAATTGGCGTCGGCGCGCGGCGTCGAACCGGCCGACGTCCAGCGTGCCAAGCCGGATGCTGCCGCAGTGATCGGCGCCATCGCCACCCTTGCCACCCTGGTCACCCTCGCCGCCACCGGCGGCGTTGCGCAGCGGACGTTCGCCGGAGATGGCCTTCAACAGTTCCTGCTGGCCGTTACCGGAAATGCCGGCGATGCCGACGATCTCGCCGCCGCGCAGCTCCAGGTTGATGTCCTTGAGCCGGGTGCCGAACGGATCCTCGCTGCGCACGTTCAAACCGTCGATGGCCAGCATCACCTCGCCCGGCTGGCGCGGCGTATTCACGCAGGCCGGCAGCGCGCGGCCGATCATCAGTTCCGCCAGCGAGCGCGCGCTTTCCTGTTTCGGGTTGGCGGTGCCGGCCACGCGGCCGGCGCGCAGCACGGTGGCCTTGTCGCACAGCGACTGGATTTCGTCGAGCTTGTGGCTGATATACAGGATGCTGACCCCTTCGGAGGCCAGGCGTCGCAGCGATTCGAACAATTTAAGCACGGCGTCGGGCGTCAGCACCGAGGTCGGCTCGTCCATGATCAGCAGGCGCGGCGACTGCAGCAGGCAGCGCACGATCTCCACCCGCTGCCGCTCGCCGACCGACATGCTGTGCACCAGCCGCAGCGGATCGAGCGGCAAGCCGTATTGTTCCGACACGGCGCGGATGCGCGGCGCCAGTTCTGCCGGCGTCACCTTGTCGTCCAGCGCCAGCGCGATGTTCTCGGCCACCGTCAGCGTCTCGAACACCGCGAAGTGCTGGAACACCATGCCGATGCCCAGCTTGCGCGCATCGTGCGGCGACGTGATGTGGACCTGGCGGCCTTCCCACATCACCTGTCCCTCATCGGGCTTGGTCACGCCGTAAATGATCTTCATCAGCGTACTCTTGCCGGCGCCGTTCTCGCCCAGCACCGCGTGGATCTCGCCGGGCATCACGGTCAGGTTGACGTCAGCGTTGGCCACCACTGACGGATAGATCTTCGAGATGCCGAGCATCTGCAGACGGGGTTCGTCCTTCATCCGCTTTCCTCATCGTATACAAAGTGAATACGGCAGCAGACGCAATTAACATGCCACGCGGTGCCGCCGGGCGGCGCGCCGTTTTGGACGGCGCGGCGCACTAAAGCTGACGGCTATGTCACCAAAAATTCACCAAAAACGTGCGCCGCGCCGCGCCGGTTGTACACAAAACGCTCAAGGGCGTGAGCACAGTTCCTGCTTATATGGCGGTGTGTATCCACCGGAGATTCAAACCATGTCATCGCCCAGTTCCGCGCGCCCACAAGGCAAACGCAAAAGCACAAGCAAGGCCGAACCGGCCGCGCCAGATAACCCGCTCCCGCTCAAGCGCGGCACCACGGCGGTCGACCTGCGCATCTACCGCGCGGTCGTCAACGCCGTGATGAGCCACCGCCTGCCGCCAGGCACCCACCTAGGCGAAGCCGATTTCTGCGAGCTATATCAGGTCAGCCGCACCACCGTGCGCAAGGCGCTGCAACGGCTGGCGCACGACCACATCATCGAGCTGCGGCCCAATCGCGGCGCCGTCATCGCCTCGCCCACGCCGGAGGAGGCGCGCGACATCTTCGCCGCCCGCCGCGCCATCGAACGCGAGATCGTGCCGCTGGTGATCCGCAACGCCACGCCGGCGTCGCTGCGGCAGATCCGCGCCGCGCTCGACGCCGAAGACCAGGCGCGCCGCACCGGCGACCGCGCCGGCTGGATAAGGCTGGGCGGCGAATTCCACATCCTGCTGGCGGAACTGGCCGGCAACCACGTGCTGCGGCGCTTCATGGGCGAACTGGTGTCGCGCTGTTCGCTGATCATCGCGCTGTACGAAATGCCCGGATCGCCGATGTGCGGGAACGACGAGCACCAGGACCTGGCCACGCTGATCGAGCAAGGCAAGACCGCCGAAGCGACGCACCTGATCGAGCACCACCTGCTGGAAATAGAAGCGCGCCTGCGGCTCCACACGACGGACAGGAAAGTCAATCTGGCGCACGCGCTGTCCGGTTTCTGACTGGCCCGCAAATTGCTACGGAAAACAACGAGATCGCATCCAATCCTCAAATGGGATTGGATACAAAAAATAGTTCGTTCATACTGTTTCGTCCCATTTATCCACTCACCGGAGTTCGTCCAATGTCCCATCTCGCTACCCGCACCGCCGCCCTGCTTTTTGCCGGTTTCGCCAGCTGCGCCTGCGTCGCCCAGGCTGCGGAGTGGAGCGACACGTCGCTCGGCTACCGTTACGGCACCCGCTTCGCCGAGCCGTTCAACAGCAACGACATCACCAAGAACATCGTCAACTTCAGCCACGTCTCGGGCTACAAGTACGGCAAGAACTTCCTCAACGTCGACTTCCTGATGTCGTCGCAGGACGACCCGTCGTCGGCGGGCGCGGCCAGCGGCGCGCACGAGGCCTACGCCGTGTACCGCCACACGCTCGACCTGGGCAAGGTCACCGGCGCCAACCTGGCCTTCGGCCCGGTGCGCGGCGTCGGCGCCACCCTCGGCTTCGACTACAACAGCAAGACCGACGCCGGCTACAACTCCAAAAAGCGCATGGTCGTCGCCGGCCCGACGTTGATGATCGACGTCCCCGGCTTCCTCGACGTCAGCCTGCTGGCGCTCTGGGAGAGCAACGCGCCGTTCAATACCTTCACCAACGTCGCCACGCCGCGCTACCGCTACGACACGCATGCCATGCTCACCGCCGCGTGGGGCATCCCGTTCAACATCGGCATTCCGCTGTCGTTCGAAGGCTACGCCAACTTCATCGCCAAAAAGGGCAAAGACGAATTCGGCGGCGACACCGCGCGCGAGACCAACATCGACATGCAGATCATGTACGACGCCAGCGCCTTCGTCAGCGCGCCGAAGAACACCTTCAAGATCGGCGTCGAATACCAGTACTGGAAAAACAAGTTCGGCAACTCCGACAAGAACAACCCCGGCGCCACGGCAAGGACGCCGATGGTGCGCGCCGAATACCACTTCTGATTTCTCTTTACCTCCAAAGGAAACCGCATGATGAACCGTCGCAAAATCCTCGCCGCACTGGCCACCTCCGCCGCCGCATTGGCCGCATCCGGCGCATCCGTCCTGGTATCGCCGGCGCTGGCCGCCGAGCCGCTCAAGATCGGCTTCATCTACGTCGGCCCGGTCGGCGACGCCGGCTGGACCTACGCCCACGACCAGGGCCGGCTGGCCATGGAAAAAGCCTTGGCCGGCAAGGTCAAATCGACCTACGTGGAAAACGTGCCCGAGGGCGCCGACGCCGAACGCGTGATCCGCAAGCTCGTCGCCGAGGGTAACAAGCTGATTTTCACCACCTCGTTCGGCTACATGAACCCGACCGAGAAAGTGGCCAAATCGACGCCCGGCGTGGTGTTCCTGCACGCCACCGGCGTCAAGAGCGGCAAGAACATGGGCACCTACGAATCGCGCCTGTACGAAGGCTCGTATCTGAACGGCATCCTGGCCGGCAAAATGACCAAGTCCAAAACGCTGGGCTTCATCGCCTCGTTCCCGGTGCCGGAAGTGATCCGCAACATCAACGCCTTCACGCTCGGCGCGCAAAGCGTCAACCCCGGCATCAAGACCAAGGTGATCTGGGTGAACTCGTGGTACGACCCGGCCAAGGAACGCCAGGCGGCCGAAACGCTGGTGGCGCAGGGCGCCGACGTCATGGCGCAAAACACCGACTCGCCGGCCACGCTGCAGGTGGCGCAGGAAAAAGGCGTGTACGCGTTCGGCTGGGACTCGGACATGTCGCGCTTCGCGCCCAAGGCCCACCTCACCGCCGCCACCAACGACTGGTCGGGCTACTACACCGACACCGCCAAGGCGGTGCTGGCCGGCACCTGGAAGACCGGCGACTATCGCGGCGGCCTGAAAGAAGGCATGGTCAAGATGTCGAAACTGAACGCGGTGGTCCCGGCCGACGCGGCCAAGATCTTCGAAGAGAAAAAGGCGGCGATCACGGCCGGCACCTTCAACCCGTTCACCGGTCCGATCAAGGATCAATCGGGCGCGGTCAAGTACGCCGCCGGCGTCGCCGTGCCGCTCAAGGACCTGCTGTCGATGAACTTCTACGTGCAGGGCGTGGACGGCGCGATGCCGAAATAACGCGGCAACCCAACGCAAAGGAACCCCATGACAGCACCCACCGCGCAAGACCACGCGTTTATCACCCGCGTGCTGGCGTTGGCGCAGCGCTCGCGCGACGAAGGCCACCATCCGTTCGCCGCGATGGTGGTGGCCGCCGACGGCGCCGTCATCGCCGAAGCGATGAACGCCTCCAGCGCCGACCGCACCGCGCACGCCGAGATGAACGCGCTGCGCCTGGCGTCGCAACGCCACAGCCCCGCGCAACTGGCCACGGCCACGCTGTACGCCAATGCGGAACCGTGCGCGATGTGCGCGGGCGGCACCTACTGGAGCGGCGTCGGCCGCGTCGTCTACGCGATGTCGGAAGCGACGCTACTGGAACTAACCGGCAACGATCCCGAAAATCCGACCTTGTCGCTGCCGTGCCGAGACGTTTTCGCGCGCGGCCAGCGCCCCACGCAAGTCATCGGACCGTTGCGCGAAGACGAGGCGCGGGCGGCGCACGCCGGTTTCTGGCGGCCGGAAAAGGGCTGAATGTCGAGGGAGAAACGAAGCTTTCATGATTGATGCAGCTTAAAGCTGTGCTGGCGCGAGAGACTAGTCTTGAAGTCGTGCAGGCCCGTCCGGCCTGTCTTTTTCGAGGAGTCATCATGTTCTCACTTCAATTGCCCAAAGCCTTCGCTTCGCGCGTGGCGCGCCCCTTGTCGATGCTGGCCTTAACCACGCTGGGCGCGCTGGCGGCGCCGGGCGCCGCGCTGGCCGACAGTCCCTGGACGTCGGTCGGCTCGACGGGTGTCATCGATGAAGCATGTTTCTTCAGCGTGCAACTCAACAACAACGAGGCCAGGCTGACCCCCGGCATGCTGACCACGTGCACGGTCCGCTACCAGGTCGTCGACACCTACAGCGCCGCCGTGCCGCCGTCGGCCGTGCGCTTGAACGCGCGCATCCTCGACAATGGCGCCGGCGCGCGCGTGGATGTGCGCCTGCGCGCGTTGCCGATCTCGTATCCGGCCGGGGGCGCCGCGCCGACCACGTTGACCACGGTGAGCAGCGACACCACCGCCCCCACGCCGCCCGGCACGCCAGACGCGGCCGGCTTCCGGCAATACCGCTCCGGCTGCGTGGCGCTCAACTTCGCGTTGAATTCGTATTGGATCGAAGTCGATCTGGTGCGCCTGCCTTCGCTGCCGCCAACCCTGCCCGGCACGCCCGCCGTCGGCATGTTGAACCTGCCTGGCTGCTAAGGTACATGCAAACGTAGCTGCAAACGCCGCCGCCGAACCGACGCTTGGCGTCCAGGGGGGCGGCGCCACTTCCAACCTTCCAATGACGTTACCGAGCGACAAAACCACCCCGCACGGTAGAAGATGTTTGATTAATCCGCGCATTCGGATCAAAGTGTCAACCTGAGCCGTGCATCGATCGATGGCGGGGAGACAATCATGAACCTTTCACATCTAACCTTAGTGGCAGCGCTGCTGGCCACGGCCAGCGCCGGCGCCCAAACCCCGCAGGCGGACGCGCCCACACCGGCCATGCGAACGGCTGCGGGGATGGGCGCGGGCGCGGGCACGGGCGTAGCCACGCCGTATTCCGATTCGTACGTGCCGCGCTCGATGCGCCGGCCGCAGCGCGACATTTCGCCCGGATCCGGAACGGTGCTGCTGCGCTTCACCAACGTGCAAAAGCTGAAAAAACGTTTCGAGGACGCCGACGCCGACCGCAGCGGCACGCTCAACCGCGAGGAGGCGCGCCATGCCGGCCTGACCATCGTCGACAAGAACTTCGACAGCATCGACACCGCGCAGCGCGGCAACGTCAGCTTCGACGATCTGAACTCCTACCTGATCCAGCGCCGGGAAGAATCCGGCTCCCGCTGAGTCGCTGAGTCGGCTCCCGCTGAGTCGGCTCGCGCCGAGCGGCAGCCGTTGCGCCCGGCTTCACACCGGCATCAGGCCGGCGGCGCATCCCGGCGCGGCAGCACCAGGCTGAAGACGGCGCCCTCGCCCGGCACGCTCGACACGCTCAGCGTTCCCTCGTGCACCTCGGCCAGCTCGCGCGAAATATACAATCCCAACCCCAATCCCGACGGCACTTCGTTGCCGACGCCGCGCTCGTACGGCTCGAAGATCTTCTCTTGCTGCTCGGGCGCGATGCCCGGCCCCTGGTCGCGCACCTCGACCCGCACCGCGTCCTGCTCAACCAGCAACGCCACCCGCACCGGCTGCTGCGCGCCATAGCGCAGCGCGTTGGTCAGCAGGTTGACGACGATCTGCTCGATGCGGAACTCGTCCCACCAGCCGCTGACGGGCGTGTCGGCGTCCAGGCTGATGGCGCAGCCGGCCGTGGTCGCCTGCGGCGTGAGGTCGTGCACCACGCGCCGCAGCAGTCCCGACAGCTCGACCCAGCCCGGCCGCAGCGACAGCTTGCCGCTGCGGATGCGCGAGACGTCGAGCATGTCGTCGATCAGGCGGATGATGCTCTGGATCTGGCGGTCGTCGCGCGCCACCATGCGCTGCAACTGCTCGGCGCCGAACGCGGCCATGTTGCCGCGCTCGAGCTGCATCTTGCGCAGCTGCGTTTCCAGGTACAAGGTGTTGAGCGGCGTGCGCATCTCGTGCGACACCATCGACATGAACTCGTCGCGCATCGACAGCGCGCGCTGCAGTTGCGCCTGGGCCGCGTTCAGTTCGGCCAAGGTGGCCTCCTGCTTCTGGCGCGCCTGTTCCAGCGCGCGCACCTGGCGCCGGGTCGCCTCGCGCTGCTCGTACAGCGCCACGAACACCTCGACCTTGCTGCGCACGGCGCGCGAATCGAGCGGCTTGTAGAGCACGTCGACGGCGCCGGCCTCGTAGCCCTTGAACGAGTAGTTGAGCTCCTTGCCGGCGGCGGTGACGAAGACGATCGGGATTTGCCGGGTTTTCTCGGTGCCGCGCATCAGCTCGGCCAATTCGAAACCGTCCATGCCGGGCATTTGCACGTCGAGGAAGGCCATCGCGAAATCGTGTTGCAGCAGCAAAGCGAGCGCGTCCTCGCCTGAGCCGGCCTGGAAGATCTCGCGGCCCGGGCCGCGGATGACCGCGTTGAGCGCTTGCAGGTTTTCCGGCAGATCGTCGACGATCAGCAGTTTTGTCGGGGGCTCGGCTTGCATTAATTATTCTCCAGCATCAACAACATTGTGTGTATGTCGTCCAGCGGCAGGATCAAGTCCGGCGCGCGTGAACGGATCGCTTCTTTCGGCATCGTGGCCACTTCGGCCTCGTTCGGGTCCTGCACCACGGTCAAGCCGCCGGCGCGGCCGATGGCGGCCAGCCCGGCGGCGCCGTCCTGGTTGGCCCCGGTCAGTAAAATGCCCAGCAGGGACGCGCCGTAGGCGTCCGCCGCCGACTCCATCAGGAAATCGATCGCCGGCCGCGCGAAGTGGCGCGGCGCCTCGCAACTGAGCGAAAAGCTGCGGTCCGACTCCACCGACAAATGGTAGCCGGACCCGGCGAAGTATAACGTCCCCGGCGCCAGCGCTTCCTTGTCGGCGGCCTCGCGCACGGCCATGGTCATGCGCTGGCGGAACACGTCGGCCAGCTGGCTTTGGCGGTTCTCCGGCAGGTGCAGCAGCGCCACCACCGGCCGCGCATAGTCGGCGGGCAGGCCCGGCAGCAGCTTGAGCAGCGCGCCGACGCCGCCGGCCGAGGCGCCGATCACCACCGCCTCGACACGGCGCCCGGCCAGCGCCGCCTCGATCGCCCCGATCGCCTGGCGCGCCGGCAGGCCCGCCGCCGCGCCGCCCGCCTGGGCTGCCGGCAAAGCGGCCGGCAGCCCATCGGCCGAAGCCGGCGACTTGCCGGCGGGCTGGATGCCCGGCCCTCTGGTTGGCTGGTTCATCGCTAGCGTTTCCTGAACAGCCGCTCGCGCTTTTCCACCGGCTCGAAGCTGGGCGCGTAGGCGGAAAAATCGATGCTCTCCTTGCTGCCGAGGCCGAGAAAACCGCGATGGCACAGCGATTCGTGGAACAGCCCGAAGGCGCGCTCCTGCAGCCGCTTCTTGAAATAAATCATGACGTTGCGGCAGCTGATCAGATGGGTCTCGGCGAACACGGCGTCGGTCGCCAGGCTGTGGTCGGCGAAGGTGACGTTCTCGCACAGCGTGCGGTCGAACAGGGCGGCGTCGTAGGCGGCCGTGTAGTAATCCGAAAAGCTGCGGGTGCCGCCGGAGGCCTGGTAGCTGGCCGTGTAGTCGCGCATGGCCTCAAGCGCGAACACGCCCTTGCGCGCCTTTTCCAGCGATTGCGGATTGATGTCGGTGGCGTAGATCATGCTGCGCTCGAGCAGCCCCTCCTCCTTGAGCAGGATCGCCATCGAATACACCTCCTCGCCGGTGCTGCAGCCGGCGATCCAGATCTTCAGCGACGGGTAGGTGCGCAACACCGGCATCACCTGCTCGCGCAGCGCCCTGAAATAGGTCGGGTCGCGGAACATCGACGTCACCGGGATCGTCAGGTATTGCAGCAGCTGGCTGAACGCGGCCGGCTCGTGCATGATGCGCGCCTGCAAGGCCGAGATGCTGTCGCAGCCCATTTCCTTGAGCGCATGCAGCACGCGGCGCTTTTGCGAGGCGCCGGTGTAGTCGCGGAAATCATAGCTGTACTTCATGTAGATGGCTTCCATCAACACTTTAAGCTCAATGTCGGTGTCGCTATGGTGCATGCCTGGTCCTTGCATCATTGTGCCCATCCCCTCAGGTGCGCTCGCCGTTCGGCATCCACACGCGCAGCAGCGAATACAGGCGCGACAGGTCGATCGGCTTGGCCAGGTAATCGCTGGCGCCGGCGGCCAGGCATTGCTCCTGGTCGTCCTTCATCGCCTTGGCGGTGATGGCGATGATCGGCAGGCGCGGGAAGCGCGGGTCGGCGCGGATGTGGCGCGTCGCCTCCAGCCCGTCCATGCCCGGCATCATCACGTCCATCAGCACCAGGTCGATGTCCGGATGCTGGTCGAGCTTTTCGATCGCCTCGAAACCGTTGCGGCCGACCTCGACCAGCACGCCCTTTTGCTCGAGCGCGCTGGTGAGCGCGAAGATGTTGCGCACGTCATCGTCGACCAGCAGGATGCGGCGCCCCTCGAACACGCGGTCGCGCGAGCGCACGGTGCGCAGCATGGTCTGGCGCTCCGACGACAGGTCGGCCTCGACCTTGTGCAGGAACAGCGTGACCTCGTCGAGCAGCCGCTCGGGCGAGCGCGCACCCTTGATGATGATCGAGCGCGAATACTTGTGCAGGTCGGCCTCCTCGGCGCGCGAGAGGTTGCGCCCGGTGTAGACGATCACCGGCGGGAACGCCGCCAGTTGCTCGCCGGACATGCGCTGCAACAGTTCGTTGCCCTGCATGTCGGGCAGCTTCAGGTCGATGATCATGCAATCGAACACGGTGGTGCGCAGCAGCGCCAGCGCCTCCTCGCCGCTGCCGACGTCGACGATGTCGACGTCGTCGTCGGAGATCAATTGCACCACGCTGTCGCGCTGGCGGTCGTCGTCCTCGACCAGCAGCACGCGCTTGATCTTTTGCGTCAGCTTGGTCTCGATGCGGCGGAACACGTCCATCAACTGCTCGCGCGTGGTCGGCTTGAGCGCGAAGCCGATCGCGCCCAGATGCAGCGCGGCCTCGCCGTTGTCGGAACCGGACACCACGTGCACCGGGATGTGGCGGGTCTGGGCGTCGTCCTTGAGCAGTTGCAGCACCGACAGGCCGGAGCGGTCCGGCAGGCGGATGTCGAGCATGATCGCGTCGGGCCGGTATTCGCGCGCCAGCGCCAGGCCCTCGTCGGCGTCGAAGGCGACCAGGCAGCGGTAGTGTTTTTCATGCGCCAGGTCGTACAGGATGCGGGCGAAGGCCGGATCGTCCTCGATCACCAGCACCGAACGGGTGCCGGCGCCGCCGCCGCCCTCGCCGAAGCTGGCGCGGTCGTCGGCGAAGGCGCGCACGCGCGGCGCCGGCGCCTCGTCGTCGGCGCCGTGGGAAGAACCGTGGGAAGAACCGTGGGACGAACCATGTTGCGAACCGTGTCGCGCTCCGTGCGATGCGCCATGCGACACGCCAGGTTGCGGCGACGTCGCGGCGCTCGCCAGGCCCAGCGACGTGGCCGCGTAATCGCCGATGCCGCCGCCGTCCATGCCGGCCGGCGCGCTGGCGCTGCCAAGGCGCGGACCCGGCTCGGGCGCGGTCCAGCGCAGCGGCATCGTCAACGTGAAGCAGCTACCCTTGCCCGGTTCGCTGACCAGGCTGATCGCGCCACCCAGCAGGTGCGCCAGGTCGCGCGAGATCGACAGGCCCAGGCCGGTGCCGCCGTACTTGCGGCTGGTGGTGCCGTCGGCCTGCTGGAAAGCGTTGAAGATGCCCTGCTGGTCTTCCTGGCGGATGCCGATGCCGGTGTCCTGCACCGAGAAGCCGACCTCGCCATCGCCGGCCGTGTGCGCGGCCAGGGTGATCTGGCCGCTGCTGGTGAACTTGAGCGCGTTCGACAGCAAATTCTTGAGAATCTGTTCCAGGCGCTGGCGATCGGTCACCATGTGCGAGGCCAGGTCGTCGGCCACCTGCACGTGGAAGGCCAGTTTCTTTTGGCTGGCTAGCGGCGCGAACAACATCGCCATGCCCTCGACCACGTGGCGCAGCGACAATTGCTCCGGCACCAGCTCCAGCTTGCCGGCCTCGACCTTGGAAATGTCGAGGATGTCGTTGATCAGACTCAGCAGGTCGTTGCCGGCCGAGTAGATGGTGTTGGCGAAGCGCACCTGCTCTTCGTTGAGGTTGCCGCTGGAATTTTCCGACAGCAGCTTGGCCAGGATCAGCGAGCTGTTCAACGGCGTGCGCAACTCGTGCGACATGTTCGCCAGGAATTGCGACTTGTACTGGCTGGCGCGCTCCAGTTCGCGGGCGCGCTCCTCCAGGTCGTGCTGCGCCTTGGCCAGCGCAGCGTTTTTAAGGTCCAGCGCGGCGCCCTGCTCGGCCAGTTGTTCGTTGGTCTGCTCCAGCTCGGCCTTCTGGTTCTCCAGGCTGGCCTGCGATTCCTCCAGCACGCGCGACTGCTCTTCCAGTTCCTCGTTGGCGGTGCGCAATTCCTCCTGCTGCACCTGCAATTCCTCGTTGAGCTGCTGGGTTTCCTCCAGCACTTCCTGCAAGCGCTGGCGCGAATGGCTGGCCTCGATGGCGTTGCCGATATTGCCCTTGACCAGCGTGAGGAAATCGATGTCGCGCACCGTGATCGGGCGCAGCAGGCCGAGTTCGACCACGCCATTGATCTGGCCGTCGTTGTCGAGCGGCGCCAGCAGCACGCTGACGGGCGAGCCGGCGCCCAGGCCGGAGCTGACCTGGATGTAATCGGCCGGCACTTTGTCGAGCCGGATCAGGCGCCGTTCCAACGCCGCCTGCGCGACCAGGGTTTCGCCCGATTTCATGTGCTGGTCGCGCCGCTCCCAATCGGCGCTGAAGCCGTACGAGGCCACGCGGCGGAAGCTGCCGTCGGGCTGGCGCAGGTACAGCGCGCCGACCACCACGCCCATGTAGCCCGCCAAAAATTGCAGCAGCGCGGCCGACAGTTGCGGCAGCGCCATCTGGCCGATGCCCTGCTGCGCCAGTTCGCTCTGGCCGGTGCGCAGCCACGCTTGCGCCTGCAACAGCTCGGCGTGCTCGGTATGATCGCGCAGCACGGCGTTATACCTTGTGGACAAACCCATCAGCTCGCGCCGGCCAAACCAGGCCAGCGCACCGCCCACGCCCAAGGTCAGCAGCAGATACACCACCGCCACCATGATGGTGACCGAGCGCGCCGAACCGCTGCGCTCCTGGCGCATGCGCATCTCGACATCGATGAAGGTGTCGAGCTGGCGGCGGATCTCGTCGAACTGGTTCTTGCCGCGGCCGGTCTTGACGGTGCCGGTGACGTCGCCGTTGGCCGCGCGCAGCCGGATCATCTCTTGCGCGTACTGGTCCCACTGCTGATGCTGGGCCTGGATCGTGCGCAGGCGGTCGACCTGGGCGTGGTTGTCCTTGACCAGCTCGGTCAGGCTGGCAATGCTCGAGGCCACCTTCGGCTTGGACAGCACGTACGGTTGCAGGAACGCCTCGTCGCCGGCCAGCATGTAGCCGCGCAAGCCGGTCTCCATGTCGACCATCTGCTTGCTGATCTCGCTGGCGTTGCCGATCACGCGCTCGCTGTGCTCGACCCAGTTCATGGTGTTGACCAGGTACACCAGCAGCACGACAAACACGCCTGCGCTGACCACCCCGGCCGCCAACGGCAAGGTGATGTTGCGGGCCAGAATACGGCGGAAGCCGACGTCGTCGAGCGATTTATTGGGCATGGCGGGGATCAAGATGACTGAAGAAGCAAGATTTTATCTCAAAAACATGTTTCTTTAGCCTCATGCCCAACCGTGCGTAGAGGAAAGATCGTAGCGGCGAACAAATGTCGTCTCCGTAGGGCCGCGACTGCGGCCTTGGGGCCGCCGACTGAAGTTTCTGACTGAAGAAGTTGTGACAATTGGATAGTTTTTAGGCATCCTCAACTCGGCCACAGCCGAACGAACAATTCTGTCGACCGGCATCGGAGTTCGCAAAAAACGTTGCCTTATGGCCACAGTATGGGACCAGGCGTCCATGGCCATCCCTTCATCAACCCGAAAACGGTCTTAAAATAGCCGGACAAAACTTTCCGCAATCATCCCCGAGCGGCGTGCCCGTCGTCGGGACGGAATACCGCGCAGATTATGAAAACACTGGCCACACTGTGCCTCCTCGCTTCGCTAAGTCCGGCCGCATCCGCGCGGCCGGTCGATCTGGTGGCTGTCAGCCAAGGCAACCGGCCGCCCTTCTCGTTTCATGACGCGCAAGGCCGGGCCGTGGGAATGGAAATCGAGGTGGTGACCGAGGCGTTGCGGCGCGCCGGGCGCGGCGTCGCCTTCCACGAAACGCCCAACGTGAGGCTGCTGCCGTTCCGGGACGGCGAGGGCGTCGACCTGGCGGTGAGCGTGCGCGGCAACGACGGCGGCGGCGCGTATTTTTCGGACGAGTTCATCACGTTCGAGAACGTCGCCATTTCGCGCAGCGACCAGCGCATCGCGCTGCGGTCGGTCGCCGATCTGGACCGCTACACCTTCGCCATCTGGCAAAACGGCTGGCGCGATCTGGGTCCGGTGTTCGAAACGCGCTACCGGCCCGACGCCGGCGGCCGCTTCCCGCCCAACTACCACCAGCCAA
>DASVTJ010000804.1:0-4371 GCA_036387635.1 Duganella sp. | reverse complement strand
CGGTCGACCGGCTTGACCATCAGGTGCACATCGATCGGCACGTCCACGTGCGGGCGGATGGCCTGGCACACCAGCGGTCCGATGGTCAGGTTCGGAACATAATGGTTGTCCATCACGTCAAAGTGAATGATGTCGGCGCCTGCGCTGACGACGTTGCGTACCTCTTCACCCAGGCGGGCGAAGTCGGCGGACAAGATGCTGGGAGCGATACGGAAATTGGACATGACGTGAGGCCTGCGATAAAAAGATGCGCTATTTTACGCTGCCCGGCGCGGCCGCGCCTGCTTGACCCTGTTTTGGGCCCGCTTTGACCCCGTCTTGACCCCTCCACCGCTTGCATGCCGTCCGGATTTGCAGTGCAATGAAGGGGCGGGCAAGATACAATCGCCAGGTTCGCGTCCGCGTGCTTGGTGTTGCATATGCGGCGCCCATGTTTTTATCACGCCTTAAGGAATTTTAGATGGCCACTTACGAATTCACCGTGTCGGTCAGAACCCAATATCTGCCGGATCAGTCCGATCCGGAGCGCACCAATTTCGTGTTCACCTACTCGATCACGATCAAGAACACCGGCACCGTGGCCGCGCAGCTGATTTCGCGCCACTGGGTGATCACCGACGCCAACAACCACATCGAGGAAGTGCGCGGCCTGGGCGTGGTCGGCCACCAGCCGTTGTTGCAGCCGGGCGAGCATTTCGAATATACCAGCGGCACCGCGCTGCAAACCCAGCAGGGCTCGATGGTTGGCGAATACTTCTGCGTGGCCGAGGACGGCCACCGGTTCGAGGCCAAGATCCCCGAATTCGTGCTGTCGCTGCCGCGCACGCTGCATTGACGCATTGACGCAGTGAAGCATGGCGCATGACGCCCATTGATCGATTGATTCATCGATACGCCTAGTTCCGCTGCGCGAGCATCGTTTATTTTTGATCGTCATCCTGTTTCGGCGGGGGCAACTTTTTGGTTTTGCCTTTGCCTTGGTACATCGTCCACCAGACGATGAACACCAGCAGAAAGAACGCGACGCAGGCTTCCAACATCAATATCCACATAGCTATCCTCAAGTTACTCATGTCATCTACCCGCCGTAGTCTACTCGTTCCGCTGACCGTCGTCGCGCTTTCCCTGGCCGCTTGCACCACTACCACCACCACGCCGCCGCCGCCGCAAAAGCCCGGCGTGCCGTTGCCGACCCCGTCCAAGCCGGCCACCCCGCCACCATCGACGCCATCGACACCGTCCACGCCGTCGAAACCGGCCGCGTTGCAGATGGTTCCGACCACTTTTGCCGCTTTGCCGGGCTGGAACCGCGACGATGTGCGGGCCGCCTGGCCCGCCTTCATGTCCTCGTGCACCGTGCTGATCAAGCAGCCGCTGTGGAAGGAATCATGCTCGATCGCGCGCACCGTCAACGTCGCCGACGAAAAAGCCATCCGCACCTTCTTCGAATCCTTCATGGTGCCGAACCAGGTGGTCGCCCCAGACGGCGCCACCGACGGGCTCGTTACCGGCTACTACGAGCCGCTGCTGCGCGGCGCCCGCAAACGCGGCGGTCCTTACCAAACGCCACTGTTCAAGGTGCCCGACGACATGATCACTGTCGATTTGGCCGGCGTCTATCCCGAGCTGAAGGGTATGCGCCTGCGCGGCAAGCTGGTCGGGAAAAAGCTGGTGCCGTACGCCACCCGCGCCGACATCGAGAAGGCCGATTTCACCGGCAAGGAATTGTTGTGGGTCGACGATCCGGTGGAATCGTTCTTCCTGCAGGTGCAGGGGTCGGGCCGCGTGCAGCTGACCGATACGCAGGAAACCGTGCGCGTGGCGTACGCCGACCAGAACGGCCATCCATACAAATCGATCGGCAAATATCTGGTGGAGAAGGGCGAGCTGACCATGGATCAGGCGTCGGCGCAGGGCATCAAGGCCTGGGTCGCCGGCCATCCGACCCGCATGCAGGAGCTGTTCAATGTGAACCCGAGCTATGTGTTCTTCAAGGAAGAGCGTTTGCCGGACCCGAAAGTGGGGCCGAAGGGCGCGCAAGGTTTGCCGCTGACGCCGCAGCGGTCGGTGGCGATCGACGCCTCGCAGCTGCCGCTGGGCGCGCCGATGTATCTGGCCACCACGCAGCCGAACAGCGATATCCCGCTGCAACGGCTGGTGATGGCGCAGGACACCGGTGGCGCGATTCGCGGCGCGATCCGGGTCGATTACTTCTTCGGTTTCGGCACCGAGGCGGCGGAAAACGCCGGTCGCATGAAGCAGCGCGGCAATGTGTGGGTGTTGCTGCCGAAGCAGCCGCAATAAGTAACGGTAGACACTTGCCGCAACACGTGCCGCGCTGGCGCGGCCGCGTTAGCGCAGCACCAGCACCGGCAGCGTGGTGTGCGCCAGCACCTTCTCCGTCTGGCTGCCCAACAGCAGCTTGTTGAGGCCTTTGTGCCCGTGCGATGCCATCATGATGATGTCGCAATCAAATTTTTTCGCCGCCTCGACGATTTCCTCGAAGGGCGTGTGCGATACCGTAATCACGCCTTCGAAGGGAATACCGGCCACGTGCGCGGCAGCGGCGACCTTGTCGATATAGCTGCGGGCGGCCTCTTGCATCTTGGCCGCGAACTGGCCGGAATCGATCATGGCGCCGCCGTCGCCCATCGACGACAGCGGCAGCGGCTGGATCACGGTGATACCGACGATCCTGGCGTTGTGCAGCTTTGCGAACTCGACTGCGGTGGCGGTGGCTTTGTCCGAAAGGTCCGAGCCGTCGGTCGGCAGCAGAATGGTTTTGAACATGGCAAACTCCCTATCAGCATCGTGGTGGTACTGGAGTCAGCCTAATAGCTTGCCGGGATTTCCGGCGCACGGTATGCAGGGTCAGGACGGCAAGGCCGCCGCTGGTCTTGGCTCGTGCATCGACGCCGCCATCGCCATGCACGCGGTCAGCAAAATGCCGCCCACGGCCACGCACGCCATCGCCGCGCGCACGCTGAAATGTTCGCCCAGGTAGCCGGCCGACAGTGCGCCCAGCGGCGCCACGGCGATGGTCAGGAAGCGCATCGTCGACACCATGCGGCCGAGGTAGGCGTCCGGCGTGACCTTCTGGCGCATGGCGCTGTACGGCATAAAGAACAGCATCACGCCACAGTCGAGGAAGAACGACATCGCCGCGCACGCTGCGGCGCTGGCCATCTGACTGCCGAAGAGGTTGGCGGGAATCAGCGGCGTGAGCGTGAAGGCGACGGCGGTCAGGCCCATGCCGATCAGCAAAGTCCCGCCCGGACCGTAGCGCCTGGTCAGCGGTTTGAGCATCATCGAACTGGCCAGCACGCCCAGCCCGCCGATCATATGCGCCACGCCCAGCATGCCCGGCGTCATGCCCAGTTCGCGCGTGGCGAAAATGACATGCAGCGCGGCGTAGCCGTAAAACAAGATATGCCAGGCACCGGCGCTCCAGGCCAGGGTGCGCAGCAGCGGCTGGTCCCAGATGAAGCGCAGGCCGTCGCGGATATCGCGCAGCGGATGCTTGTCGGACGGCGCCGGCTTCGGGTCGGCCGCCTTCAAATTGCGCAGCAACAGGATCGACGCCACAAAGCCGAGCGCGTTGAGCAGCACCGCGTACGGCGCGGTGAGCCATTGGATCAGCACGCCGGCCAGGCCGGGCGCCAGCAGGCGCGCGCCGGAGTCGGTGGCGGCGAATTTCGACTGCGCGTCCATCAGGCGCTCGCGGCCGATCAAGTTGGTCAGGAAGACTTGCTCGGCGCCGCCGCCAATGACGTTGCAGGCGCCGCTGATGAAGGCGACCGCGTACATCCATGACACCGACAGCGCGCCGAACCAGTAGGCCAGCGGAATGCTAAACAGCGCGATCGCCTGCAAGGCTTTGCTTGCGAGCAGGATCGGCAGCTTGCGGTTGCGGTCCAGCACCACCCCGGCGGGCAGCGCGAAGAGCGCGAACGGCATCGCCGCAGCGGCGCCGAGCATGCCCATCTGCGCAGGCGTGGCCTTGAGCAGCAGTACCGCGCACAGCGGCACGGCCAGCGCGCCGACGTAGCCGCCGAAGCCGTTGAGGATCGCGCTGGCCCAATAGCGAAGAAAATCGCTATTGGCCAGCAGCGGGTCGCCGTTGGCCAGCTTGGCGCGCAGGGAGGGGGTGAGAGAGGTAAAAATGGGACACTCGCCGAAGTAAGTTGCCGAGCATCAATAATACCAGCGGCGGTGATAGGCGCTACAATCGACGCATAATATTCCTTCGCGGAGGTACACCATGCAATATGAAGACTTGATCGTTGAAGTGCACGGCAAAGTGGCGTTGATCCGTTTGAACCGGCCCAAGGCGCTGAACGCGCTCAATGACCGCATGATGAACGAACTTGG
>DASVTJ010000803.1:0-6493 GCA_036387635.1 Duganella sp. | reverse complement strand
CAATTCGGCGACAACGAGGCGCTGGTGGTACCCCACCAAAACGTGCGCTGGAGCTACCGGGAATTCGACCGGCGCGTCAGCGCGCTGGCGGCGGGCCTGCTCGCGCTCGGCCTCGAGCCGGGCGACCGCGTCGGCATCTGGTCGCCAAACTGCGCCGAGTGGGTGTTGGTGCAGTTCGCCACCGCGCGGGCCGGACTGGTGATGGTCAACATCAATCCGGCCTACCGCCGCTCCGAGCTGGAGTACGTGCTCGACAAGGTGCAGTGCGGCGCGCTGATCCTGGCGCCGGCGTTCAAGTCGAGCAACTACCTGGCGATGCTGGAGGAGGTCCGCCCTGCGCTGCCGCAACTGCGCCACGTGATCCGTCTAGGCGCCGAACAAACGCCGGGCATGCTGAACTTCGAGCAGCTCACGCGCGAACCCGACGCAGACCAACTGGAGCAATTGCGCATGCTGGAATCGCAGCTGCAATTCGACGACGCGGTCAACATCCAGTTCACGTCCGGCACCACCGGCGCGCCGAAGGGCGCGACCCTCACGCACCACAACATCCTCAACAACGGCTTCTTCGTCGGCGAGGCGATGCGGCTGACCGGCGCCGACCGGCTGTGCATTCCGGTGCCGCTGTACCACTGCTTCGGCATGGTGCTGGGCAATCTCGCTTGCGTCACGCACGGCGCGGCAATGGTGTTCCCCGGCGAGAGCTTCGAGCCGCAATCGGTGCTGCAGACGGTGCAGGCCGAGCGCTGCACCGCGCTGCACGGCGTGCCGACGATGTTCATCGCGATTCTCGACCATCCAGCCTTCGGCGACTACGATCTGTCGTCGCTGCGCACCGGCATCATGGCCGGCTCGCCCTGCCCGGCCGAGGTCATGGCCCGCGTGATCGACACCATGCACATGGGCGAAATCACCATCGCCTACGGCATGACGGAGACCTCGCCGGTGAGCTTCCAGAGCTCGGTTGACGATCCAATCGACTTGCGCGTGTCGACCATCGGCCGCGTGCATCCGCACCTGGAAATCAAGATCGTCGACGGCGCCGGGCGCATCGTGCCGCGCGGCGAAAAGGGCGAGCTGCTCACGCGCGGCTACTCGGTCATGCTCGGCTACTGGGGCGACGACGAGAAAACCCGCGACGCCATCGACGCCGCCGGCTGGATGCACACCGGCGACCTGGCCACGCTCGACGAGCAGGGCTTCGCCACCATCGTCGGGCGCTCGAAGGATATGGTCATTCGCGGCGGCGAGAACATCTACCCGCGCGAGGTAGAGGAGTTTTTATACCGGCATCCGAAAATCCTCGACGTGCAATGCGTCGGCGTGCCCGACGCCAAGTACGGCGAGGAACTGTGCGCCTGCATCATCCTGCGGCCGGGCGCCGAGGCCACGGCCGACGAGGTGCGCGCGTTTTGCCGGGACCAGATCGCCTATTACAAGGTGCCGCGCCACATCGTCTTCGTCACCAGCTTCCCGATGACGATCACCGGCAAGATCCAAAAATATCTGCTGCGCGAGCAAGCCGCCACCGGACTCGGCCTCGGGTGAACCGCGCCATGGCGGCGGCGCGCCCGGTCGCCAACACCATCGACATCGTGATTCCCCATCAAAACCGGATGACCAAGCGTAAGGATTGGATGCGAATCCGGGCCACGGACGCCTAGCGGCCTGATCGACCGTTGCATTTTTGCGTAACAGGTTTATTTTCTTATGCCACACAATTCTTTTGCTGTATTGTGTCTAAACTGTTGCTGAAAAGCACTTCCACATATTCCCGCATGCCCCCGGCGGGTCCGGCTCCGCGCGCGCGCTCCAGCGCGCCGCGACAAAAACGAATAGCGAGGGACACCCCATGAAGCAACCACTCCACGGCGTCGCCGGCATCGGACCGACGGCGACGTCGACCCTCGCCGACGTCCCCCTTTTCCAAGCCGGACGCCGCGACCAGGCGCGCGCCCTGGCGCCCGCCTTGGTTCCGATGCAGGCGCTGGCGGGCAGGCGCGCCCAGGCGCGCCTGCGCACGGTCGGCGCCGAGCCGGTCAAGCTGTTCATCCGCCAACCGTTCACAGAATCCGACGCCGGGCAACAACGCATGGTCGGCGAGATCATGCAATTGATCGACAGCGCCAACGGCACGCCCTACCCGTTCGACTACCTGACCGGCATCGAAGCCGAGAGCGCGCAGACGTTCAAGCAGGCGTTCGAGCGCGACCAGAACATGCCGTTCACGCCCAAGAACTTCCGCGACCACCGGCTCGCCCTGCTCGACCGGGCCGACGCGATGATCAACATCCGCGTCGGCATGAGCGAGAGCAGCGCCTTCGAACTCAGTTACCACATCTTCAAGGGCCGCCGCACGCCGGTGCTGTTTTTGGTGTGGAAGCAGGCGCCGATCAAGACCACCCTGATCCGCGAACTGGACGACCTGGTCGACGTGACCTACATCGAGTTCGACCGCGTCGAGGAACTGCGCGGGGGCATCCAGCACTTTTTCAACAGCCACCGGCTGGGCAACGCGCACCACGCCGGCCAACCCCGGACAGCGCTATCAACACAGGAGTAGATCATGTTTGAAAATCTAAAGATAAGAACCCTCGTTGTCGGTGCGCTCGGCGTGCTGATCGCGCTGATGCTGGCGATCGGAGCGATGGGCAAGTACGGCGCCGACCGCTCGGTCGGGCTGGTCAAAAATGTGCTGCTGGCCGACCAGAAGAGCAGCTACGACCAGAGTTCGATCCGGCTCGACATGGAATCGTCGCGCAGCCAGATCCTGCAGGCGCTGCAGCACAACCCGGCGTTGGCGTGGTCGCAGCTGCACGACCATGCGCTGAGCGTGCACTTCAACCAGATCGAGACGCTGATGTCCAACACCGAGGCCAAGTGGGCGAAGTACATCGCCTCGGTGACCAACCCGGACGAAAAGCGCATGGCCGAGGAGTGGTACGCCAAGAGCGACAATCTGGGCGTGGCGCATATCCGCGCGTCCATCACCGCAATCAAGGCCAACGAGTGGGACGGCGCCGAGACGGTGCTGATCAAGAAAATCAACCCGTCGTACCGCGTCGGCGACGTCGCCCTCAAAACGCTGAGCGATGCCTCGGCCGCGCGCGCGCAGGCCAACGAGGCCGATGTCGCCTCCGGCCTGAGAACCACCACGCTGGTCATGCTCGGCGCGCTGCTGGTGGCGGTGGTCATCGGCGTCGCCGTCGGCATGACCCTGGTGCGCACGATCTCGCAGCCGCTCGGCGAAGCCACCGCCATCGCCTCGCGCGTGGCCGAGGGCGACCTGACCGGCCACATCACCGTGCGCGGCGACAACGAGATCGGCAAGCTGATGGCCGCGCTCGACAAGATGAAGGCCAACCTGGCCGGCATCGTCGCCGAGGTGCGCAGCAGCACCGACACCATCTCCAGCGCCTCCGGCCAGATCGCCGCAGGCAACATGGACCTGTCGCAGCGCACCGCCGACCAGGCCGGCTCGCTCGAGAAGACCGCCTCGTCGATGGAGGAACTGACCAGCACCGTGCGGCAAAACGCCGACAACGCGCGCCAGGCCAACCTGCTGGCGGTATCGGCATCGGAAGTCGCGGTGCGCGGCGGCGACGTGGTGGCGCAGGTGGTCGACACCATGGGCTCGATCAATGCGTCGTCGCGCAAGATCGTCGACATCATCGGCGTGATCGACGGCATCGCCTTCCAGACCAACATCCTGGCGCTGAACGCGGCCGTCGAGGCGGCCCGCGCCGGCGAACAGGGGCGCGGTTTCGCCGTCGTCGCCTCCGAGGTGCGCAACCTGGCGCAGCGCTCGGCCGGCGCGGCCAAGGAAATCAAGGAATTGATCGGCGATTCGGTCAGCAAGGTCGACAGCGGCGCGCGCCTGGTCGACCAGGCCGGCGTGACCATGCGCGAGATCGTCTCGAGCATCCACAGCGTCACCAACATCATGGGCGAAATCACCCAGGCCAGCCAGGAACAGACCGCCGGGCTCGATCAGATCAACCAGGCCATCGGCCAGATGGACGCGATCACCCAGCAAAACGTGGCGCTGGTGGAGGAAGCGGCGGCGGCGGCCGGCTCGCTGCAGGACCAGGCCGGCGTGCTGAGCAAGGTGGTCGGCGTGTTCCATCTGGACGCGGCGCCGGGGCGGAACTTGCCGGCCGCGCCAGCGCGAACGCGCGCCACGCCCGCACGCGCGCAACTGGCGGTGAAGGCGGCGGCGCCACGCGCGCGCCCCGCCGCCGCCATTGCGGCCATTGCGGCCAAGCCGCTCGCCAAGCCCGCTGCGGGCAAAAAAGCCGCGCCGGCCAGCGCGGAGTGGGAAGAGTTCTAACGTAAGCCGCCCCGGCCCGACGTCGTCACATCGCGTCGAGCCGGGCGATCGTGTCGGCGTCCAGCCGCAGCGCGCCGGCGGCGACGTTGTCGCGCAGGTGCGCCACCGACGAAGTGCCGGGGATTACCAGGATATTGGGCGCGCGTTGCAACAGCCACGCCAGCGCCACCTGCATTGGCTGCGCGCCGAGGGCGGCGGCAACGCCGGTCAGCGCGTCCGATTGCAGCGGCGTGAAGCCGCCCAGCGGGAAAAACGGCACGTAGGCGATGCCCTGCGCCGCCAGCGCGTCGATCAGCATGTCGTCGCCGCGATGGGCCAGGTTGTACTGGTTCTGCACGCAGACAATTTCGGTGATCGAGCGCGCCTCGGCCACCTGTTCGGCGGTGACGTTGCTCACGCCGACATGCCGGATCAACCCCTCCTGCTTCAGCCGCGCCATCTCCGCCATCGCCTCGCCGATCGACGAGCCGTCCGGGCCCTGCACGCCCGGCGCGCGGTAGTTGACCACGTCGAGCGCGTCCAGCCCCAGGTTGCGCAGGTTGTCGTGGACGGCGTCGCGCAGCTGTTGCGGCGACGCCGCCGTCAGCCACGACTGGTCGGCCCCGCGCAGAAAACCGATCTTGGTGACGATGGTCAGGTCGTCGCGGTACGGGTGCAGCGCCTCGCGGATGATCTGGTTGGTCACCTGCGGCCCGTAGAAATCGGAGGTGTCGATATGGTTGATGCCGAGTTCGATCGCCTCGCGCAGCACGGCCACGGCGGCGGCGCGGTCCTTCGGCGGCCCCCACACGTGCGGGCCGGCCAGCTGCATGGCGCCGTAGCCGACGCGGTTGAAACGCAGGCTGGTGCCGGCGGGGGTGAATTGGTCGCTGGATGGGAAATAAGTGTTCATGTGATCTCCTGGTGGTGGTTTGGGGAAGGCATGAGCACATGGTAGCGGCATGTCCGCCGTGTGATAATGGGGTCAATCCCGCACGGGTCGTACGAAATTCCGCACAATCGAAAGTGTAGCCGATGACTTCAGACAGCCCTTCCATGGCCGACCTGGCGACCTTTGCGCTGGTGGTGCAGCATGGTGGCTTCCGCCAGGCGGCGCGCGCCGGAGGGCAGTCCGCCTCGGCGATGAGCGAGGCGCTGCGGCGGCTGGAAAACCAGCTTGGCATCCGCCTGCTGCTGCGCACCACGCGCAGCGTCACGCCCACCGAGGCCGGAGCGCTGCTGCTGGCGCGCCTGCAACCGGCATTGAGCCAAGTGGCCGGCGCGTTGGACGTGCTCAACGACCTGCGCGACAGTCCGCGCGGTACCTTGCGCCTGAACGTGCCGGTCAGCGCGGCGCGCTTTTTCCTGCAACCGCTGGTGAACCGATTCATGCGCGCGTATCCGGACATCGTCCTCGACATCGTGATTGATAACAATTTTGTCGATGTCGTCGCCAGCGGTTGCGACGCCGGCATCCGCTACGGCGAGCGGCTGGAACAGGACATGATCGCGTTGCCCATCGGTCCGCGCACGCAGCGCTTCGCGGTGGCGGCCGCGCCGTCCTATCTGGAGCGGCGCGGCGTGCCCACGCATCCGCGCGACCTGTTGCAACACGCCTGCCTGCGCGGAAAATTCCTCAGCGGCGCGATCTATCCATGGGAATTCGAGCGCGACGGCCAGACCCTGACCGTCGAGCCGAGCGGGCCGCTGATCGTCACGCCGACCGTGTTCGACCTGGCAGTGAGCGCGGCGGTGGCCGGGCACGGGATAATTTACCTGTTCGAGGAGTGGCTGGAGCCGTACCTGGCGTCGGGCGAGCTGCGCCCGGTGCTGCGGGATTGGTGGGCCAGTTTTCCGGGGCCGTTCCTGTACTACTCGGGCCGGCGCCACTTGCCCGCGCCGCTGCGCGCGTTCGTCGATTTCATTCGTTCGCCCGATGCGGCGTAGAACCGCCACGACATAACGATGCCGCCGGACGCGCCGTCGCCCGCACGAGCGACGGTGCATCATCGCCCGGGTTAACCTTCGGTGACGCCCATGGCCCGCTGCCATGCCGGACGCGCCTTGATCGATTCGACAAAGGCGCAGAGCTTGGGCCAGCGCTTGCCCTCCGGCTGCTGCGTGGCCAGGATGACCGGGAAGCTCAGCATGATATCGGCGGCGGTCAGGTCGTCGCCGATGAAG
>DASVTJ010000802.1:0-4199 GCA_036387635.1 Duganella sp. | reverse complement strand
TCGACCAGTTGTTGGGCCATCGCGGCCTGACTCATCAACAGCGCAACCGCTGCTGCCATCATTGTTTTCGCGAACATAGTATCCTTGTATTGAGTGCTGTATTCATGTGTGTATACGGCTGCCGAGATTGTACCGGGGTTCCAGAAATTCTTCCGGCGCACGCTTGTTTTGACCACATCAGGAGCGAAATTGTCTACGCAAATCACATTTCTCGGTATTGGCTTGATGGGAGATCCGATGGTACGCCGCCTGCTGGCGGCGGGTCATTCCGTTACGGTCTGGAATCGCACTTTTGCCAAGGCAGAGGCATTGGCGGCCTATGGCGCGCGTCCAGTGGCCGAGCTGGCGGAAGCGGTGCGCGATGCCGACATCGTGATCTCGATGCTGGAGGCGGGGCCGATCGTGGCCCAGGTCATCGACGATGCCCTGCCAACGCTGGCGCCGCAAGCGTTATGGGTAGACATGAGTTCGACGCAACAGGCGGAGGCGCAGGCTTTTCACGCGACGCTGCGGGCGCAGGGACGGCGCTTTGTCGATGCGCCGGTCTCGGGCGGCATCGGCGGCGCTGCCGCCGGCACGCTGGCGATCATGGCCGGCGGCAGCCAAGAGGATTACGCCGAGGCCGAGCCGGTATTGACGGCGATGGGGCGGGCGACGCTGGTCGGGCCGGCCGGCAGCGGGCAGGTAGCCAAGCTGTGCAACCAGCTAATTGTCGGCGCGACGATCACCATTGTAGCGGAGGCGATGTTGCTGGCGCAGGCGGCCGGCGCCGACCCGGCGGCAATGCGCAAGGCGATCCGTGGTGGTTTTGCTGAGAGCAAGATATTGGATGTGCATGGACAGCGTATGCTGGAGCGCAATTTCGTGGCAGGCGGCAAGGTGTCGACGCAGCTGAAGGATCAGCGCAATATCCTGGCGGCGGCCGAGGCGGCGTGCGTGACGTTGCCGGTGACGGAGCTAGTGACGGAGCGCTTCCGGGTGCTGGCGGAGACGATGCCTCAGGCCGATCACTCGGCGGCGCTGCTCGGCTTGGAGCAGCTGAATCCGGGGCTGCGTGTGGGCAAGGCCCCGGACCGGGTTTAACGTTTGACTGCACCGCTGGCCACCCTATGTGTTTCCTTGGTAGCGCCTGGATCGCATTAATTCAGCGGCAGGCTTTTCTCGGCCAATCGCACCCAGAAGCTGGCGCCGACCGGCAATAGGTTGTCGTTGAAGTCGTAGCTGCCGTTGTGCAGCACGCACGGCCCGAGCCCGTGGCCGCCGTCGCGATGGTCGCCTTCGCCATTGCCGATGAAGATGTAGCAGCCCGGCTTGGCCTGCAGGAAGAAAGCGAAATCCTCCGCCCCCATGGTCGGCTCGACGTTGTCGTCGACCTTGTCGGCGCCCACCACTTCCTTCATCACCTCGACGGCAAAGCGCGTTTCGGCCGCGTGATTGACCAGCGGCGGATAGTTGCGCCGGAACCTGTACTCGACCTCGGCGCCGAACGCGGCCGCCGTGTGCCGCGCGATCTCGCCCATGCGCGACTCGATCATGTCGAGCACGGGCGTGGTGAAGGTGCGCACAGTGCCGACCATCTTGGCTTCGTCGGGAATCACATTGGTGGCGCTGCCGGCGTGGATCTGCGTGATCGACAGCACCGCCGTATCCAGCGGACTTTTCTGGCGGCTGATGATGGTCTGCCAGCTTTGCGCAATCTGCACCGCCACCATCACCGGATCGATGCCCTTGTGCGGCTGGGCCGCATGCGCGCCCTTGCCCTTGATCGTCAGGTAAAACTCGTTACTGGAAGCCATCATCGGCCCCTCGACCACGCTCATGTGGCCGGACGGAATGCCGGGCCAGTTGTGCATGCCATAGATGGCGTCCATTGGACATTGTTCGAACAGGCCGTCCTCGATCATGCGCCGGGCGCCGGCGCCGCCTTCCTCGGCCGGCTGGAACACCACATACACCGTGCCGTCGAACTGGCGGTGCTCGGCCAGGTGCTTGGCCGCGCCCAGCAGCATGGCGGTGTGGCCGTCGTGGCCGCAGGCGTGCATCTTGCCGGGGTGGCGCGACGCGTGCGGGAAGGTGTTGACCTCCTGCATCGGCAACGCGTCCATGTCGGCGCGCAAGCCGATCGACCGCTGCGAGCTGCCGTTCTTGATGATGCCGACCACGCCGGTGAGGCCGAGGCCGCGAATCACGGGAATGCCCCATTCCGTCAGCTTGGCCGCCACTACGTCCGCGGTGCGTTGCTCTTCGTAGCAGAGTTCTGGATGGGCGTGCAGGTCGCGCCGGATCTGCTGCAATTCGGATTGAAAGGCAATGATGGGATCGACTAGTTTCATGTGCTTCTCCAAAATGGGTTCGCCCGCCTTGTGGGCCGCGAGAACAGCCATTGTAGCCCTTGTCGAACGAGTTCATCCAGAGCAGCGACGACCTTGGCATCGGCGACCCCGGAATGGTTTACGATACTGCTTTCAGTGTACGCTTTTTGGACTTTTGATAATGACAACGACACAAGTTCGCGCCGTGTGCCCGCACGACTGCCCCGACACCTGCGCCATGCTGGTGACCGTGGAGGACGGCGTGGCGATCGCCGTCAAGGGCGATCCCGACCATCCGACCACGGCCGGCGTGCTGTGCACCAAGGTGTCGCGCTACACCGAGCGCACCTACCACGCCGAGCGCCTGCTGTATCCGCTGCGCCGGATCGGCGCCAAGGGCGAGGGCAAGTTCGAGCGCATCAGCTGGGACGAGGCACTGCGCACCATCGCCGCCCGGCTCAAGCCGATCGCCGAGCGCGCGCCGCAAGCGATCCTGCCGTACAGCTACTGCGGCACGATGGGCTTGGTGCAGGGCGAGTCGATGTCGATGCGCTTCTTCAACAAGATCGGCGCCTCGCTGCTTGACCGCACCGTCTGCGCCACCGCCGGCGCCACCGGTTACAAGTACACCATCGGCGCCGCCGTCGGCACCGACATGGAGCAATTCCAGAACGCCAAGCTGATCATCATTTGGGGCGGCAACCCGATCGCCTCCAACCTGCATTTCTGGACGCGCGCCCAGGAAGCCAAGCGCAACGGCGCCAAGCTGATCGCCATCGATCCGTACCGCTCGCTGACGGCCGAGAAGTGCCACCAGCACATCGCGCTGCTGCCGGGCACCGACGCCGCGCTGGCACTGGGCCTGATGCACGTGCTGATCGCCGAGGACCTGCTCGACCACGACTACATCGACCAGTACACGCTCGGCTTCGAGCAACTGAAGGCCCGCGCGGCCGAATGGACGCCCGAGCGCGCCGCCGAGACCTGCGGCATCACGGCGACGGAGGTGGTCGAGCTGGCGCGCCTGTACGGCGGCACGGCCAAGGCCGGCGAACCGGTGGCGATCCGCACCAACTACGGCGTGCAGCGCGTGCGCGGCGGCGGCATGGCGGTGCGCAATATCGCCTGCCTGCCGGCGCTGGTGGGCGCCTGGCGCCATCCGGCCGGTGGCGTGCAGCTGTCGTCGAGCGGCTCGTTCCCGACCAACAAGCCGCTGTTGCAGCGCACCGACCTGCTCACCTCGCCGTCGCGCACCATCAACATGACCACCATCGGCGACGACCTGCTGCGGCCGAGCTCGCCCGAGTTCGGCCCGGCCATCGAAGCGGTGATCGTCTACAACTCCAACCCGCTGGCGATCGCGCCGGACTCGTCGAAAGTGGAGGCGGGCTTCCGGCGCGAGGATTTGTTCACCGTCGTGCTCGAGCACTTCCAGACCGACAGCGCCGACTACGCCGACATCGTGCTGCCCGCCACCACGCAGCTCGAGCACGTCGACGCCCACACCTCGTTCGGCCACCTGTACATGATGGCCAACAACGCCGCCATCGCACCGCTGGGCGAGGCCAAGCCCAACACCGAGATCTTCCGCCTGCTGGCGGCGGCGATGGGCTTCGACGATCCGTGTTTCAAAGAGACCGACGACGAGCTCGCCGCGCAGGCGTTCAACACCGCCGACGTGCGCGCGGTGCACTTCGACTGGGAGTCGCTCAAGCGCACCGGCTGGCAAAAGCTCAACATGCCGCAGGCCCCGTTCGCGCAGGGCGGCTTCACGACGCCGTCGGGCAAATGCGAGTTCTATTCGGCCGCGATGGCCGCCGACGGACTCGATCCGTTGCCGACTTATCTACCTCCGTACGAATCTGTTGCTAGCAACCCTCAACTTGC
>DASVTJ010000801.1:0-3277 GCA_036387635.1 Duganella sp. | reverse complement strand
TCAAGTTTACGGCCTGCTCGACGTCGGCGTGGAAAACGCCAACAACCAAAACGCCGCCGGCAACAGCGCCACCCGCGTCATCTCGGGCGGCATGAACACTTCGCGCTGGGGTGTGCGCGGCACCGAGGATCTGGGCGGCGGCTTGAAAGCCGTGTTCAATCTGGAGGGGGGCATCTTGATGGACACCGGCGCCCAGGACGGCGCGCTGTTCAAGCGCCAGGCCTACGTCGGCCTGGAAGGCGCGTTCGGGCGCGTGGTCATCGGCCGCTCGTTCAGCAGCGTCTACGACGTGGTGATCGGCTACGATCCGATGGGCTTCGCGCCGTTCTATTCGTGGGCGACCTCCGGTCCGGCCACCGGCCCTAGCAAATACGGCTTCACCACCGCGTACGATAACCTGATCAAGTACAGCGGCACGGTCGGCAACTTCCGCTTCGGCGCGAACTACGCGGCCGGCGAGCAGACCAGCGGCGTGGCCGACAGCGCCAAGATGGGCGTGACGGGCACCTACAAATTCGGCCCTGCCAATGTGATGGCGACCTATGAGCGCAACAACGGCAACACCGTGGCCGCCACCGGCAACCGCGATGAGAACACCGTTTGGCACGTCGGCGCCAACTACGAAACCGGCCCGCTCAAATTTTGGGCCGTGCTGCGCGACTACAACTTGACGGCCGGCCGCGCGGCCACCGCCGATGTCGAAGCCACCACCACCTGGGGCGGCGTCGCCTACAAGGCCACGCCGGCCACCACGCTGACCGCCGCCGTTTATCACGTCAACGTCAAAAACGTCGCCGCCGGCCGCGACGCCGATCCGACCCTGTATGTGCTGCGTTACCGCTATGCGCTCTCCAAGCGCACCGACGTGCATGTGTCGGGCGCCTACGCGAAGGCCAAAAACGGCCAGCTCACCGGACTGTCGCGCGACGACGCCGGTTTTGCCGACAGCCAGCGCGGCGTGACCGTCGGCATGCAGCACCGCTTCTAAGCCGCTTCGGGCCACATCAAAAGAAGACCGGGCCGCGCCGATTTTTTGTAAGAATCGGTGTGGCCTGAAAGCGCTTTGAAAGCTTCACCGCTCTACTATAACTACAACGATGACTAAAGTTTTGCTGGCTCTGATGGCCGCGTTTTTGTTCGGCGCGACGGCGCGCGCGGCAAGCCTCGAGTGCATCGTGCCATCCAAACCGGGCGGCGCGATGGACCTCACGTGCAAACTTGCGCAAAAGGGTTTGGCAGGTTTGCGCGACGCCCCCAGGCCGCCGCCGTCGGAGATGCGCATCACCTATCTGCCGGGCGGTATCGGCGCGGTGGCCTGGCACTCACTGGTGTCGCAGCGGCGCCGCGCGGAGCCGAACACGCTGGTGGCTTTTTCGGGCGGCTCGCTGCTCAATCTGGCGCAGGGCAAGTTCGGCAAGGCCAAGGCGGGCGACGTGCGCTGGGTCGCCGCGCTGGGGACGGACTACGGCATGATCGCGGTGCGCGCCGATTCGCCTTACAGGACGCTGCGCCAGCTGTTGGAGGCGTTGAAGAAAAATCCGGAGAAGGTGCTGATCGGCGTCTCCGGCACCATCGGCAGCCAGGACTGGCTGAAGATGGCGATGGTGTTCAAGACCGCCGGACTCGATCCGAAGGTGCTGCGCTTCGTGGCGCTGGAGGGCGGCGGCGAAGCCTTTACCGCGATGCACGCGAACCATGTGCAGGTGGTGTCGGGCGACGCCAGCGAGGCGACGCTGTACGCGGCCGCCGGCAACACCCGTGTGTTGGCGGTGCTGTCGGAACGGCGCCTGCCGGGCGTGCTGGCCCAGGTGCCGACGGCGCGCGAGCAGGGTGTCGACGTGGTGTGGCCGATTATTCGCGGCTTGTGGATGGGCCCCCAGGTGCCGGAGGCGGACTACCGGCAGTGGGTGGCCGATTTCGACCGCGTGCTGGCCAGTCCGCAGTTCGCGCAGATGCGCGCGGCGTCGGGGTTGTTCCCGTTCGGGATGACCGGCGACGCGCTGAAAGCTTACGTAACAAAGGCCGTAGACGATTACGGCAGGCGTGCCGCCGAACTTGGCCTGGTGCGCTGATCACAAAAAAACATATAAAACAAACGGAGACAAAAAATGATGTTCAAGACCACGATGGCGGCTGCCGCCGCCGGCGCCACATTCGCCACATTCACCATGTTCGCCACCGCCGCGCTGGCGCAAGTGCCCGCCGGCTACCCGGCCGACTATCAGAAGATCATCGACGCCGCCAAGAAAGAGGGCAAGCTGGTGGTCTACGGCGCCACGGACAGCAAGGCCACGCAGCCGCTGATCAAGGACTTCAGCGCCCAGTTCCCGGGCATCACCGTCGAATACAACGACATGAATTCCACCGAGGTGTATAACCGCTTCATCTCCGAAGTGGCGGCCGGCGGCAACACCGCCGACGCGGTCTGGTCGTCGGCGATGGACCTGCAAATGCGCCTGGCCTCGGACGGCTACGCGATGAAATACAAATCGGCCGAGGCGCCAAAGCTGCCGGCGTGGTCGATGTGGGATGACCAGGCCTACGGCACCACGTTCGAGCCGGCCGCCATCGTCTACAACAAGCGCCTGGTCGATCCCAAGGAAGTGCCGCAAACGCACGCCGACTTCGCCAGGTTGATCCAGCAGCCGAAGTTCAAGGACAAGGTCACCACCTACGATATCGAAAAATCCGGCGTCGGCTTCATGTTCATGACCCAGGACGCGCGAGAAAATCCGAAGTTCCTCGACATGCTGAACGCTTTCGGCGTGGCCAAGGTGCGGGTGCAGTCGTCCACCGGCACCATGCTGGAACGGATCTCGTCCGGCGAAAACCTGATCGGCTACAACGTCGTCGGTTCCTACGCGCTGGTGCGCGCCAAGACCGATCCGTCGCTGGGCGTGGTGCTGCCGAAGGATTACACGCTGATCATGTCGCGCGTGCTGTTCATCAGCAAATCCGCGAAACATCCGAACGCCGCCAAGCTGTGGCTCGACTACATGTTGTCCAAGCGCGGCCAGACCATCATCGCCAACGATTCGAAGCTGTTCGCGATCCGCGCCGACGTCACCGGCGAAACCACGTCGGCGGACCTGATCAAGCAAATCGGCAAGGACAACGTCAAGCCGGTGCCGGTGCATCCGCTGGTGCTGCAGTTCCTCGGACCGGCCAAGCGCATGGCCTTCCTGAAGCAGTGGAAAGACACGGCCGGCAAGAAGTAATCGCCTGTAGCAAACGTCAAACGTCTGAAGTAAAGCGCTAAACCCGCCCATCGAACCCC
>DASVTJ010000800.1:0-3710 GCA_036387635.1 Duganella sp. | reverse complement strand
CTGAGCTGGTTCGTCGACAACGTCGTCGCCAAGCGCCTGCTGGCGGTGCCCGGCGTCGGCTCGGTCAAGCGCGTCGGCGGCGCCTATCGCGAAATCCGCGTGGAGCTCGACGAGGCCCGCATGGCGGCGCTGCGCGTGTCGGCGCTGGACGTGTCGCGCCAATTGCGGCTGGTGCAGAGGGAAGCGCCGGGCGGACGCGGCGACGTCAGCGGCGCCGAACAATCGGTGCGCACCATCGGCACCGTCAAGAGCGCGGCCGAACTGGCCGCCATCGACCTGCCGCTGCCGGACGGGCGCCGCGTACGGCTCGACCAGGTGGCCACCATCACCGACACCGTCGCCGAGCCGCGCGCCATCGCGCTGCAGGACGGCAAACAGGTGATCGGCTTTGAAGTGTTCCGCAACAAGGGCGCCAGCGAACTGGCGGTGGCCGAGGGCGCGCGCGAGGCGGTCAAGGAGCTCGAGGCGAACAACCATCGCGTGGTGCTGAAGCAGGTGATCGACAACGCCCTGCCGGTCGAAGAGAATTTCGACGGCTCGATGGAACTGCTGTACGAAGGCGCGCTGCTGGCGGTGCTGGTGGTGTGGTGGTTCCTGCGCGACTGGCGCGCCACGCTGGTGGCCGCCGCCGCGCTGCCGCTGTCGGTGATGCCGGCCTTCCTCGGCATCTACCTGTTCGGCTACACGCTCAACACGGTGACCTTGCTGTCGCTGGCGCTGGTGGTCGGGGTATTGGTCGACGACGCCATCGTCGAAATCGAAAACATCGCGCGCCACCTGCGCATGGGTAAAACGCCGATGGAAGCGGCGATGGAGGCGGCCGACGAAATCGGCATGGCCGTCATCGCTACCACGTTTGCGTTGGTGGCCGTGTTCCTGCCGACCGCCTTCATGAGCGGCATCGCGGGGCTGTTCTTCAAACAGTTCGGCTGGACCTCGGTCATCGCGGTGCTGGCGTCGCTGGTGGTGGCGCGTTTGCTCACGCCGATGATGGCGGCCTACCTGCTCAAGCCGATCGCCCACCAGGAGGAAAAAGACGGCTGGGTGATGGTGCGCTACCTGAAGGTGATGCGCTGGTGCCTGAACCACCGCGGCATCACGGCGCTGGCCGCCGGCGCCTTCTTCATCGGCTCGATCTCGCTGGTCGGCCTGCTGCCGACCGGCTTCGTGCCGGCGGCCGACCGCGCGCAAACCCAGATCAACCTGGAACTGCCGCCCGGTTCGACGCTGTCGGAAACGAGCGTCATCGCCGAGAGGGCGCGCCAGGCCGCGATGCAGGTGCCGGGCGTGACGTCGGTGTTCAGCTCCATCGGCGGCGGCTCCAGCGGCGACGCCTTCGCTCCCGGCGCGGCGGCCGAGGCGCGCAGCGCCGTGCTGACGATCACCACCGTCCACCGCACCAAGCGCGATGAGTCGATGGCCGATATCGACGACCAGATCCGGGCCCGCCTCGACGCCATCCCCGGCGCCCGCTTCAAGGTCGGCCCGCCGGACAACGGCGTCAAGCTGCAGCTGGTGCTACGCAGCGACGACCCGGTCGCGCTGCAGGCCACGGCGCAGAAGGTCGAACGCGAAATGCGCACGCTCAAAGACGTGGGCAACGTGCGTTCGAGCGCCTCGCTGGTGCGGCCCGAGATCATCGTCACGCCGGACTTCGCCAAGGCCGCCGATCTGGGCGTGACCGCCAGCGCCATCGGCCAGACGGTGCGCGTGGCCACCGCCGGCGACTACGACACCGACCTGACCAAGATGAATCTGCCGGAGCGTCAGGTGCCGATCCGCGTCAAGCTGCCGGACGCGGTGCGCGCCGACCTCGACGCCATCGGCCGCCTGACCGTGCCGGGCAAAAACGGCCCGGTGCTGCTGGCCACCGTCGCCACCATCACGATGGAGAGTGGCCCGGCGCAGATCAATCGCCTCAACCGCAGCCGCAACGTCACGTTCGAAGTGGAACTGGGCCGGCGCGCGCTGGGCGAGGTCGACGCGGAAGCGCGCGCGCTACCGTCGCTGAAAAACCTGCCGCCGTCGGTCAAGATCGCGGAGCTGGGCGACACGCAGGAGATGGCCGCGCTGTTCGCCAGCTTCGGCACCGCGATGCTGATTGGCGTGTTGTGCATCTACTGCGTGCTGGTGCTGCTGTTCAAGGACTTCATGCAGCCGATGACGATCCTGGCGGCGCTGCCGCTGTCGATCGGTGGCGCCTTCGTCGCGCTGCTGATCACCCGCAGCGCGCTGTCGATGCCGTCGATGATCGGCTTGATCATGCTGATGGGGATCGTGACGAAGAACTCGATCTTGTTGGTTGACTATGCCATTCTGGCGCGCCAGGAAGGCATGAACCGGTTCGACGCGCTGGTCGACGCCTGCCACAAGCGCAGCCGCCCGATCCTGATGACCACCATCGCCATGGGCGCCGGCATGATGCCGCTGGCGCTGGGCTGGGGCGCCGACCCGAGCTTCCGTTCGCCGATGGCGATCACGGTGATCGGCGGCTTGATCACCTCGACGCTTCTCAGTTTGCTGGTGGTGCCGGCGGTGTTCACCTACATCGACGACCTGGAACATCTGCTCGCGCGTTTGATGGGCAAGGCGCGCCGCGAACCGGCGCCGGCGGCCGGCGCCGAGCCGCCACTGCGCAAAATCGCCGGCGGCCACTAAGCAACTCCACTAAGCCACTCCACTAAGCCACTCATCAAGGAGACGATATGGACTATGAAATCAAGGAATTGCCGGCGGTGCGGGTGGCGTATCTGCGCTACAAAGGGCCGTTCGGCAGCGGTATCGGCGAGTTCTGGAAAGAGGTGTTCACGCCGTGGCAGAAGGCCTTCGGTTTGCAGGGCCGCGTGACCTACGGCGTGGCGCGGGACGATCCATCGACGACGCCGGCGAACGAATGCCGCTACGACGCCTGCGTCGAAGTGTCGGCCGACCATCCGGTCGCCGAACCGGCCAAGGAGGCGACGCTGCCGGCCGGCCGTTACGCGGTGGCGCGCTTCAGCGGCACGGCCGAGCAGATGCCGGCGGCGTGGACTGAGTTCTTCGGGCAGATACAGGCCGAAGGCAAATTGACGCCCGGCCTGTGCCTGGAGCGCTATCCGGCGGACTATGTGATGGACGCGCAGACCGGCGTGTTCCCGGTCGACCTTTGCGTCCCGGTTGGGCATTAAAATCGCGACGGTGACATGTAGGGCGGATATGCCGTGCCGGCCAATCCGCCCTACGTATTTCCCGGATCATTTTCCGGAATCGACCCGGGTCATTTTCGGGCCGGACAACTCATGTCGCCCTCTTTGCAATCCTGAAGCGTTTTAATATCCTGCAGCCGGCTCTCGGTTTTGGCCGCGAGGCAAGCGCTGCGCACCATCGGATAGGCGCTGCCGCCCTCCACGCCCGAGCTTTCAAAGGCGCAGGACAAATCCCTGAACTTGATCCACGCAAGCTGCGCCTGCGTGAGCTGCTTCTTTTGCTCGCCGCTCAAGCGCGCGCGGTACTCGTTATAGGCCAGGTTCAGCTTCTTGTCGGCCGCCGAATAGGCCTGTCCCGCGCACTGCGCCATCTCGGACTGGGTGGCGGGAGCGCTGCAATCGGCCCAGGCATTCGCGGCAAACAACGGCAACATCAAAATCGGCGCGACCAATATAGATATCTTCATGTCTCCTCCTTGTATTAGCCACCGTTACGCGGCCGGTTGAAAAGCGATAACAGCCATT
>DASVTJ010000799.1:0-3358 GCA_036387635.1 Duganella sp. | reverse complement strand
GCGGCCATGGAAGACCCGAACCCGCTGGTGGCCGGGCAGGGCATGGCCAAGCTGGCCGCCGCCGGCATCGCCACCAGCACCGGCCTGATGGCCGAGCAAGCTTACGAACTGAACATTGGCTTTTTCTCGCGCATGACGCGCGGCTTGCCGTGGGTGCGCATGAAGACCGCCGCCAGCCTGGACGGCATGACGGCGCTGCACAACGGCGTGAGCCAGTGGATCACCGGACCGGAGGCGCGTGCCGACGGCCACGCCTGGCGCGCGCGCGCCTGCGCCATCCTCACCGGCATCGGCACTGTCAAGGCCGACGATCCGCAATTGACCGTGCGCGCGGTCGAGACGCCGCGCCAGCCGCGCCGCATCGTGGTCGACAGCAAGCTTGAGATTGACGTTTCCGCCAAGATATTGGAAGGCGGCGGCACGTGGATCGTCGCGGCGGTGGCCGATCCCGAGAAGGAAGCGGCGTTGCGCGCCGCGGGCGCCGAGATCATCCTGCTGCCCAACGCCGCGGGCAAGGTCGATCTGGCCGAGTTGATGCGCGAGCTGGGCCGCCGACAGATCAACGAGCTGCACGTGGAGGCCGGCGGCAAACTGAACGGCTCGCTGATCCGCGAAGGCTGCGTCGACGAGTTGTTGTTGTACCTGGCGCCTTCGTTGATCGGCGATGCGCAAGGCATGTTCGCGTTGCCGGCGCTGACCGACTTGTCGCTGCAGCGGCGGCTGAAATTTCACGAGGTTAAGCAGATCGGCTCAGATTTGCGTATCCTTGCCAGATTTACCCATCTTTAAGATTGCACTCACATGTTTACTGGAATCGTCGCCGCTGTCGGCACAATTGAATCGGTCCAACCTTTGGAAGGCGGCTCGTTTGCCGGCGTGCGCCTGAACATCCACGCGGGCGGCCTGCCGCTGGCCGACGTCATGCTGGGCGATTCGATCGCCATCAACGGCGCCTGCATGACCGTGGTGGAAAAGGACGACACACACTTCCACGTCGATGTTTCGCGCGAGAGCCTCAATTGCACCGTCGGCCTCGATACGTTGACCGAGGTGAATCTGGAGAAGGCGTTGACGCTGAACGAGCGTCTTGGCGGCCATTTGGTGTCGGGCCACGTCGACGGCCTGGGCGTCGTGCGCAAGTTCGAGGCGGTGGGCGAGTCGTGGGAGCTGGTCGTCGAAGCGCCGCATGAGCTGGCCAAGTTCCTGGCGTTCAAGGGCTCGATCGTCGTCAACGGCGTGTCGCTGACCGTCAACCGCGTGACCGACATCGGCACCGGTGCCGATCTGGTGTGTCAGTTCTCGATCAATCTGATTCCGCATACCATCGCCATGACGACGTTGAAGCACCTGACCGTGGGCAAGCAGGTCAATCTGGAAATCGACTTGATCGCCCGCTATGTCGAGCGCATGGTGTCGGTTGGCGCGGCGGCCAAGCTCTGACGCCATTCGGCGCACGGAATGTTTGCAGGAAATAAAGCTGGCGGGGTAAAAGCCGGCCATTTGCGGGATAAAAGCGGCTGTTAACGGTAGGGAAGGCGTAAATCCTTTAAAATAGCGGGCTGTTCTCGCTTAGCTCCCAAGGATTAAAAATGTCAATCTCCAGCACCGAAGAAATCGTCGCCGAATTGCGCGCTGGCCGCATGGTGATCCTGGTCGATGAAGAAGACCGGGAAAACGAAGGCGACCTGGTGCTCGCGGCCGATTTTGTGACACCGGAAGCCATCAATTTCATGGTCAAACATGCGCGCGGCCTGGTCTGCCTGACCCTGACCGAAGAACGCTGCGACCAGCTGAACCTGTCGATGATGTCGACCCGCAACGGCACCGCCTTCGGCACCAACTTCACGGTGTCGATCGAAGCGGCCGAGGGCGTGACCACCGGCATCTCCGCCGCCGACCGCGCCAAGACGATCCAGGTGGCCGTCGCCAAGGAAACGCAACCGACCGATATCGTCCAGCCCGGCCACATCTTCCCGCTGAAGGCGCAAAAGGGCGGCGTGCTGATGCGCGCCGGCCATACCGAAGCCGGTTGCGATCTGACCGCGATGGCCGGCTTGACCCCGGCCTCGGTGATCTGCGAGATTATGAAGGACGACGGCACCATGGCGCGTCTGCCGGACTTGATGGAGTTCGCCAAGGAACACGATTTGAAGATCGGCACCATCGCCGACCTGATCCACTATCGCAGCCGCAACGAGTCGCTGGTCGAGCAGATCGGCGAGCGCCAGTTGAAGACCGCGCAGGGCGAGTTCCGCATGATCGCGTACCGCGACAAGCCAAGCGGCTCGGCGCACCTGGCGCTGGTGCACGGCCAGATCGACAAGAACAAGGAAACGTTGGTGCGCGTGCACCAGCCGGTATCGATCCTCGACATCCTCGAATCGGAGGCCACCACGCACTCGTGGAACCTGTCGTCGTCGCTGGCGGCGGTCAAGGCCAGCGAGAGCGGCGTGATCGTGTTGCTCAATTGCGAAGAGACGGCGGAACAGTTCTTCGCCCAGTTCGACGCGCTCGACAAGCCGGAAGCCAAACCGAAGGGCCGCGCGGCCAGCATGGACCTGCGCAGCTACGGTATCGGCGCGCAGATCCTGAAGGAAGTTGGCGTCTGCAAGATGCAGCTGCTGGCCAGCCCACGCAAGATGCCGTCGATGACAGGCTTCGATCTTGAAGTGACCGGCTACATGGCCAAACCGAACTAACATTTATCTATTTAAAAGGCACATCATGACGGTAGGAAGCTACGAAACCAATTTGTCCGGCAACGGTTTGCGCGTTGGCATCGTTCAGGCGCGTTTTAACGAGGACGTCTGTCACGGCTTGCTGTCCGCTTGCTTGGCCGAGCTCAAGCGCCTGGGCGTGGCCGACGAGGACGTGTTGCACGTGGCCGTGCCCGGCGCGCTGGAAGTGCCGTTGGTGCTGCAAAAAATGGCCGAGTCGCAGCAGTTCGACGCGCTGATCGCCCTGGGCGCGGTCATTCGCGGCGAGACCTACCACTTCGAACTGGTGTCGAATGAATCGGGCGCGGGCATCACCCGCATCGGCCTCGATTATGGTATTCCTATCGCCAACGCAATCTTGACCACGGAAAACGACGAGCAGGCCGAAGTGCGCATGGCCGTCAAGGGCGCCGATGCGGCGCGCGTGGCGGTCGAGATGGCCAACCTGACCATCGCGCTGGAAGAATTGAACCCGGATCAAGGCGACGACGAGTAATTCTTGGCAGGACGGCAGGGTGTGCCGGGATGCGCCGGCGCACCGAGCCGGATATTCAGCAGTGTAGTAAGCAATTAATAGTAAGTAAAAGAACAGGTATAACCATGACAGATAAAATTTTGCACGCCAACCCCAGCAAGAATCG
>DASVTJ010000798.1:0-5080 GCA_036387635.1 Duganella sp. | reverse complement strand
CAACGCAAAAACGCACCCGAGGGTGCGTTTTTTTTGGCCGGCCAGAAGTGGATTACTTCTGCGCCAACACCCATTTCACCAGCGTCTTGGCTTCCGCCTCGTTCACTTGCGGATTGGCCGGCATCGGGATCGCGCCCCAGGTACCCGAGCCGCCCTTGATCACTTTGGTGACCAGCTTGGCTTCCGCGTCTTTTTGACCGGCGTACTTGGCGGCCACATCCTTGTAGGCAGGACCGACCAGCTTGGTCGCCACGGCGTGGCAGGCCATGCAGTTTTTCGCTTTCGCCAAATCGGTGCCGGCGTCGGCCATCGCCGACTGCGATGCCAGGGCCGAGGCCACGACCATTCCAAACATCATCAAATTGCGCTTCATTGTGTTCTCCATGTAAATGCTATCAATTCCACAGCCAATTCTACAGCGTTTTGCCCTTGCGCATTTAACGCATAAACCGCACAAGGGTTGACCTGGGATTAGAATATTGCCCCCAATAAAGCTAGAATCTTTGTAAGATGAAGGCAGGAGGAATCCGATATGCCGATCATTTTGCTGATCGTGGCGCTGTGCGCGCTGCGTTTTTTTGAAGTGTGGAAATTCGCCCAGCTGTCCTGGTGGTGGATCGTCGCGTTGAGCGTGGCCGCTTTCGTCTGGTTCGAATTTCTCGAACCCATGTTTGGACTGGACAAGCGCAAAGCGCATGACGAGGACGAGCGCCGGCGCAAAGCGCGCGTCAAGCAGAGTTTCGACAAAAAGCTGTAACCCCGCAGCGGTGGCCCAAGCCCGCCACACCTTTTTTTCGTTGCAGCGTGCAAGCCGACCTGCCCCGCCGCCATGCCGGCGGTCGCATCGGCGCCTGTGCGCGACCCTTAGTTAGGCCTTTCCCGGTCCGCCGTCAATCACGGAATACGTTGTTGCGTCTCAACAAAAAGTGATTATTGGTGACTTTTCAAGCTCAAGCGACCACTAAGATCAAGCATCCGATATGCGAAATTCGCATGTGCATATGCGGATTGTGACGGACCTTTAGGAGAAAGTATGAAAGCGCGCAACATGACGATCGCGAAACGGCTGGGATTGGGATTCGGCTTGGTTTCGGTGTTTCTGATAGTGGTCATCGCGCTGGGACTGGTCAGCATGCGCCAGATCCAGGCGCGCATGGACGAGATGATCAAGGTCAACGGCGTGGAGACCAAGTTGGCCCAGTCGATGGATTTGACCGTGACCGAGCGCGCGCTGGCGATGCGCAACCTGATCTTGCTGAAAGAAGAAAAAGAAATTCAGATCGAAGTCAAACGCATCGCCGAGCAGGAAAAAAAATACGCCGCCGCCCAGGATAAGTTGGCGCAAATGTTCAAGACCCAGCCTGAGAGCTCGGCCGAGGAAAAGCAATTGCTCGAGCAGATCACCAAACAGGCGGCGCTGGCCGCGCCGTTCATCCAGCGTGCCGCCGGTCTGGCGCTGGAGCAAAAACAGGACGAGGCGTACAAGCTGCTGCGCTACGAATTCCGCCCGGTGCAAAAAGCTTGGTGGGAAATGCTGCGCAAGTTGATCGCGGTCGAGGAACAACAAAACCAGGAGGGCGTGGAGGCGGCTGCGGCGGCCTACGAGCGCGCGCGCACCGTGATGCTGATCATCGGTTCGCTGGCGTTGTTGACCAGCCTGGTCGCGGCGGTGCTGATCACGCGCGGCGTGGTGCGCGAGCTGGGCTGCGAACCGGAGCAGGCGGCCGAAATCGCCGGCCAGATCGCCGCCGGCAACTTGGTCGTGCGCATCGATACCAAACCGGGCGACACGCACAGCCTGCTGTTCGCGATGCGCTCGATGCGCGACAGCCTGGCGCAGATCGTCACCCAGGTGCACGCCAGTACCGAGACCATCGCCAGCGCCGCCACCCAGATCGCCTCGGGCAACCTCGACCTTTCGTCGCGCACCGAGCAGCAGGCCAGCACGCTGGAGGAAACCGCCTCCTCGATGGAGGAATTGACCAGCACCGTGCGCCTCAATACCGACCACGCGCGGCAAGCCAACGGCCTGGCCGAATCGGCGTCCAGCGTCGCCGTCAAGGGCGGCGCGGTGGTCGCGCAGGTGGTCGACACGATGGCCGCCATCAATATCTCGGCGCGCAAGATCGTCGACATCATCGGCGTCATCGACGGCATCGCCTTCCAGACCAATATCCTGGCCCTCAACGCCGCCGTGGAAGCGGCGCGCGCCGGCGAGCAGGGTCGCGGCTTCGCGGTGGTGGCGACCGAGGTGCGCAACCTGGCGCAGCGCTCGGCGGCGGCGGCCAAGGAAATCAAGGATTTGATCGGCGACTCGGTCGACAAGGTCGAAGCGGGCAACCGCCTGGTCGAACAGGCCGGATCGACGATGCACGAGGTGGTGGCCAGCGTCAAACGCGTGACCGACATCATGTCCGACATCATGTCGGCCAGCCAGGAACAGTCGAACGGCATCGAACAAATCAACACGGCCGTCACGCAGATGGACGACGTCACGCAGCAAAACGCCGCACTGGTCGAGGAAGCGGCGGCCGCTGCGCAGGCGATGCAGGACCAGGTCAACAGCCTGAATCAGGTGGTCGGCATCTTCCGCGTCGAGGCGCAAGCGGGGGCGCTGCGCGCGCCATCGCTCGCGGCACCGGCGATCGCTAAAACGGCGCCGGCGCGGCGCCTCGCCAACGCGCCGGCGCGCCCGCCCGCCAAGCCCGCGCTCTCGGTCAAAACATCGGCCAAGGCGCCGGCGCTGGCATCGGACAGCTGGGAACAATTTTAAGTCGCCACGGGAGAAACGATCATGGGCATGCTGGATAAAATCGATATCGACAACGATGCTACCGCCGCTTATGGGAGCGCGCCTGCGCCGCATCTGTTCTGGCACGCCAGCCAGGTGACGGCGCAAGCGCGCATGCGCCACGCGGGCCAGCAAGCGGCCACCGTGTGGCTCACGGGCTTGAGTGGCGCCGGCAAATCCACGCTGGCCTGCGCGCTGGAGAAAAAGCTGATGGCCGCAGGCCACATGGCCTACGTGCTCGATGGCGACAACCTGCGCCACCATCTGAACCGCGATCTCGGTTTCTCCCCGGCCGACCGCCGCGAAAACATCCGTCGCAGCGCCGAGGTGGCGCGCCTGATGAACGACGCCGGCCTGATCGTCATCTGCGCCTTCATCTCGCCGCTGCGCAGCGACCGCGAACTGGCCCGGGACATCATCGGCGGCGGCAATTTCGTCGAGACCCATGTCAGCACCCCGTGCGCCGTGTGCGAGGAGCGCGATCCGAAAGGTCTGTACAAGAAGGCCCGCGCCGGGCTGGTGCCGGAATTTACCGGCGTCTCGGCGCCGTACGAGGTGCCGCTCGATCCGGCCATGTCGCTCGACACGGGAACCCTGTCGCTGGAGCAGGCTTGCGAGCAGCTGCTGGAACACCTGTCGTGCCGCTTCCTGTAGGACCGCAGCATGGAATACGACGCGGCCAACAACGCGGCCTACGACGTCTTTAACGGCGACGCCGACGGCATCTGCGCGCTGCACCAGCTACGCCTGCACACGCCGGCGGACACGCAGCTGGTCACCGGCGTCAAGCGCGATATCGACCTGCTGCGGCGCGTGCCCGACGGCGCCGCCGAAGTGCTGGTGCTCGACATCTCGCTCGACGCCAACGCCGACGACTTGCGGCGCCTGCTGGACGGCGGCGCGCATGTCGACTACTACGACCACCACTCGGCCGCTCGCGCCTTCGAGCATGCCAATCTGCGCCTGCATTGCGACGGCTCGCCCGAGGTCTGCACCAGCATCCTGGTCGACCGCCAACTGGGTGGCCGCTATCGCCTGTGGGCGGTGGTGGCGGCCTTCGGCGATAACCTGGAACAGGTCGCGCACAAGATGGCGATCGAGCCGGGGCCGGGACTGGGCGTGGGACTCGGCGACGACACCATCGCCGCGCTGATGCAGCTGGGCCAGACCATCAACTACAACGCCTACGGCGAGTGCACCGAAGACCTGCACATCGCCCCGGAGGCGCTGTACCGCGAATTGAGCGGCTACGAAAATCCGTTCGACTTCATCGCCGCCAGCGCCACCTATCGCGATCTGCGCGAAGGCTACCGCGACGACTGCGCACGGCTGCACGCGTTGCAGCCGTACCTGGAACGCCCCGGCGGCGCCATTTACCTGCTGCCGGCGACGCCCTGGTCGCGCCGCGTCAGCGGCGTGCTGGCCAACCGTCTGGCGTCGCGGCGCGACGGCGGCTCGTTCGCCGTGCTCAATGAGCGCACCGACGGCTCCTATCTGGTCAGCGTGCGTTCCGGCGCGCCGTCGCTGCGCAGCGCCTGTGGCCTGTGCCAGCAATTCGACGGCGGCGGCGGCCGGGTCGCCGCCGCCGGCATCAACCGGCTGCCGCGCCAGCAGCTGGCCGCCTTCATGAAACGCTTCTGCGAATACTTCGACTTAAAGGGAACATGCCATGACCACCGCGCACAAAACTCCTAGCCTGCGTACCACCGAAGGCGCGCGTCCGCGCCCGGTGATGATGATCCCGCTGCGCCGCTGCGGCAGCCACGCGCTGCGCCTGCGGCTGAATATGTCGCCGCAATTCTATTCGCCCTATCCGCTGCACATCGTCGACCTGATGCCGCTGGTGCCGCTGTACGGCGACCTGCGCGACGACCGCAGCTACTTCCGCATGGTGGCCGACGTGGTCGGGCTGCAGGCGGTCAGCATGGTCAAGTGGCCGGGTATGGTGTTCGACCCGGTCGAAATCTTCGAGGCGATTCGGCACCAGCCGCGCGGCATCCACCGCGTGGTGTGGGAGCTACTGCTGCGCGCCGGCGAGCGGCAGCACGCCAGCGTGGTGATGGACAAGTCGCTCGACAGCGTGCACTACGCCGAAGACCAGATGCGGCTGTACCCGGACATGCTGTTCGTGAACGTGGTGCGCGATCCGCGCGCGCAGGTGGCCTCGATGAACCGCGCCATCATCCACGATTTCGACAGCCTGCCGAACGCGCAGACTTGGCTGAAGGCGCACCGCGCCGCCGACCACGTTCAACAGCGCTGGCCGGACCGGGTGCTGACGATACGCTA
>DASVTJ010000797.1:0-7702 GCA_036387635.1 Duganella sp. | reverse complement strand
GCATCAGTCCATTCATCGCCAGCGCGCGCGGCTTCCATGCGACAAGGTTCATGCGTCCGCTCCCTTGGCGAAGCGCAGCTGCAGCAGCGTCACGCCGAACATGATCACGAACAGCACAAAGGCCACCGCCGACGCCGCGCCAAGGTTCCACCACTTGAAGCCTTGCTCGTACATGAAGTACAGCACACTGACGGTGCTCTGTACCGGACCGCCCTGCGTCATCACGTACGGTTCGGCGAACAGCTGGAAGTAGCCGGACATGCTGAGGATACTCACCATCAGCATGGTCGGCCCGAGCATCGGCCAGGTGATGAAGCGGAACTGGCCCCAAGCGCCGGCGCCGTCCAGGCCAGCCGCCTCATACAAATCGTCCGGGATGCTTTGCAGGCCGGCGAGGAAAATGATCATGTTATAGCCGAAGTTTTTCCACACCGCGAACAGGATAATCGCCGGCATCGCCCAATCGGGATCGTTGAGCCAGTCCACTGGCGCGATGCCCAATTCGCCCAGACCGAAGTTAACCATGCCGTAGCGCGTATGCAGCATATAGCGCCAGATCACCGCCACCGCCACCAGCGACGTCACCACGGGCGCGAAGAAGGCGGTGCGGAACAAGCCCTTGAACCACGTCAGGCGCGAATGCAGCAGCAGCGCGGCGCCCAGCGAGGCGGCGATCGACAGCGGCACGCCGACCACGACGAAATACAGCGTGTTGCCCAGCGCTTGCCAAAATAGCGGCGTTTGCAGCAGCTCGCTGTAGTTGCGCAGGCCGACGAAGCGCAGGTTGTCCAGACTGGCCAGCGCATAGATATCGAAGTCGGTCAGGCTCATGACCAGCGCGGCGAGCACCGGCAGGAAGAAGAAAACGCCGATCACCAGCAGGGCCGGACCGGCGAAGCACCACGCGGCGCGGCGCGAGTTCATCGCCCCTCCTTGCGCGCCAGCATCCAGCGGCGCTTTTCCAGGATTTGATCGGCCTTCGCATCCAGTTCCACCACGGCCTGATCGACCGTCAACTCGTTGTGCGTCACGCGCTCGGCCACGAGCCGCATTTCGGTGGCGATGCGTTCCCACTCTGGCACCTTGGGCGCCGGCCGCACGCGCTCCAGCTGCTGGCGGAAGGCATCGGCGTAGACGTCATTGGCAAGGCGCGCAGTGCTCCAGTTGCTGCGGCGCGGCGGCAGATCGCCGGTCAGCTCCATGAAGCGCGCCGCCGTGTCGGTGCGCGACAGGTATTCGATCAACTGCCATGCTTCGCGCGGATGCTTCGACGCCGCCGACAGCACTAGGCTGGAACCACCGGCGATCGACGCGGCCGGACCCGAGGGACCGGGAAGGATCGCCGTCATCCACTGGTCCTGCTGATGGGCCGGCAGACGGCGTTTGAACTCGCCGATGTTCCACGGACCGGAGATGAAGAACGACACGTAGCCTTTGCCGAATTCGTGATAGACGTTGGTGGTGCGATTCATCGGCGCCAGCTTTTGCGCGTACATATCCACGTACAGTTGCAGGCTGCGGCGGAAGCCGGCGCTGCGGAAATTGCCATGGCGGCCGCCGTCGCGCAGCAATGGCTCGTCGTTCTGCAAGGCCAGCGCCAGCAGCGGCTCGAATTCATCGCTCGGCAGCAGAATCGCGTAGTTGTCCGGCCCAACCATGCGCTTGATGGCGTTCATCGCCTTCATCCATTCCGCCCAGTCCCTCGGCGGCTTGGGATAGCCGGCGCGCGCCAGCAGGTCGCGCCGATAAAACATCACGCGCGTCTCGACATACCATGGTGTTCCCCACAGCGTGCCATCGACAATGTTGGTATCCCAGATGCCGGGGAAGTAGTCGGCCTCCTTGACCAGTTGCGACGCGGCGACCTGCGCATCGAGCGGCAGCAGCGCGCCCAACGCCGCGAACTCCGGCACCCACGTGTTCCCGAGCTGGAAAATATCGGGCATGACGTCGCCGGCGAAGGCGGTCAACATCTTTTCATGCGCGGCGGTCCACGGCAGCTGCTGCACCTCGACGCGCACGCCGGGGTGCGTCCGCTCGAACTCCGGTATCAGCGCTGTGACGACCTCGCCCTCGCGACCCATGGCCCAGAACTTCAGCACCACGCCCGGCCCCGAGCGCGGCGCGCAGGACGCCAACAGGCCGCAAGCCAGTAACGCCAGCCACGCCAGTAACGGCGGCGTGGCCCGCATCAAGCGGCACCGTTCTGGCGGCTGCGGCAACCTCGATATCATCGGGCCGGCGCCATCTCTGCGGCCGCACGCTTGACGGCGGCCGGCGGCCGCAGCCAGCCACCAGTAAAGCCGGCCCGCTCCAGACCAAGCCGGATCGCCGGGTGGCCGCGCATCACCCGCCACACCAGATCGCTGCGGTAGTTTTCGGTCATGGCGATGATCGGTCCCTGGTCGATGCCCAGATAATCGACGTCAACCCAGCCTTTATCTTTGATCGTCTTACCTTGCGAAACCGGGATGTCGTAGTTGAAGCTTGGATTAAAGGCGTCCAGGAAGCCGTAACGCCCATAGATAAAGTCGCCGTAGCGTTGCTTCATCTCGAGAACCGCCGGAATCACGATCTCCGGCGCGAACGGCAGCGACGACGCGGCCGCCGTCGGCGCCAGCGTGCAATCGTCGTGGTTTTTCAGGCCGCCGGTGCCGCGCGCGGTGTAGGTGCGAAACGGCAGCTGGATGTCGCCATAGGCCAGCGTTTTCTCCACCGGCCCGTCGCTGGCGGTGATGCCCCAGACGTTGGCGCCATAGCCTTTGCAGCGCAGCGGATTGGCGATCGCGTAGGCCTGCTGCGCATACGTGGCGCGCCGGCTGTTCTCGAAATAGTCGTAGCCACGTTCGCGCAAGTACTCGTCGCGAATGCCGCGAAAATCGATCCACACATGGCTGTACTGGTGGATGAACAGCGATGGATAGCCAAGGTGCTCCTTCTCACCTTTACCTTCCAGGCTTTGTCCGTAGTTGCTGGTCCATGCCTTCCAGGCGTCGGGCTGGACCGGATGCGTGGGCGACGCCAGCGCCAGCACATAGACAAGCATCGCTTCGTTGTAACCCTTCCAGTCGTAGGCGAGGAAGCCGGACTCAGGGTGCCAGCCCATCGAGATCGACGGCTGGCGCGCCTGCGCCCAGCGCCAGTCGACGCGTTCATAGATTTCGGCGGCCAGCTTGCGGATCTCCTTTTCGGCCGGATCGTCGCCGTCGAAGTAGGATTGGCAGAACAAGGCGCCGGCCAGGAACAGCGCCGTGTCGACCGTCGACAATTCGACCCCGTCGTTGTGCCGCAGCCCGGTCTTCATATCGAGGAAGTGGTAGAAGAAGCCTTTATAGCCGCTGGTGGCCGTGCCTTTGGCGTCACCTTGCGGCGCGTTGCGAAAGAAGCGCAACGTCGCCAGCACGCGTTCGCGCGCCTGCTGTCGGGTGACGTAGCCGCGCTCGACGCCGATCGGGTATGCGGTCAGGCCGAAGCCGACCGCCGCCACGCTGGAGAACGACGGCGTCGGATAGCGGTCCGGCACCAGACCGTTGGCGGGGTTGGTGGTTTCCCAAAAAAAGTCGAAGGTGCGGCGTTGCAGGTCGTCGAACAACGACGGCAACGCGATGTCACGCGCCTGCCGGATCTTCGCGCCCTTCGCGCCCACGCCCGCGTCGGCGCTGGCGCCAGCGGGCGCGAGCAGGGCCGACAAGGCTAGCGCCAGGCTCATGGCGACACGCGACCTGCGCGGCGTACCCGATGGTTCCTTCGATCCGAAGTTCAGCATGAGCGGCCTCAGAACGCGTAGCGCGCGCTGAACTTCAAGGTGCGCATCTGTCCACCCATCGAGTTCGGCATGCCGAGGTTTCTGTTATCGCCACCAAGCCTGTTTTGTGGATTACCCGGTCCACCGCCCCAGCCGTCATAGCCGCCGTAATTGATGCTATTGAAAAGATTGAGCACGTCGGCGCGCAGCGCCACGCTGCCGAAGCGGAAGCCGACTTCCTTCGACAACCCGACATCGACCTGGTGGAAGCGATCGCCATCGCCTTTGACCGATACGCATTGATTGCTGCCGGTCGAGCAATCGGTGATCCGGTAAGGCAGGCCCGAACCCAACGTCACCTTGGCGGACGCCATCAGCCCCCACGGCAGCAAGCCGTCGGAAACGCCAGCCACCACTAGGCGGTGGCGCTCGACGTCCTTCGACGGATTCCACGCCGACGCGTAACGTCCATAGGTCCAGTTGAATATCTCGTTGGTCCACTCCCTGTTGGTCGTCTCGCCCCGGCTATAGGTGTAGGTCGCGCCCAGGCTCCAGGTGGAAGCCTTGGTGTAGGGCTTGTCCATTTTCAGATACGCCGATTCGGTTTTCGCCTGCGAGATGAAATCGCCAAGCACCAGCGTCCCGTAGCCGGGGATGGAATTGAACATCGGATCGATCGGGCTGGCGCCGCCCCAGCCGCCGTTGACATCGCGATTACCGCCGAACCAGTTGAACTGATTGCGGCTGCGCGAGTTGGTGTAACCCGCCTCGCCGTTCCAGATGCCCAGCGCCTGGCGCAGACCGAAGCTCCACATATCGGTGTAGGCCATTTTGTGGTCGTTCTTGATCATCCAGATCTCGCCTTTGGACTGCGCATTTTTCTGCGACTCGTCGAGCGCGTGATTGGCGATGGTGCGGTCGTACGCCCTGCCCCAGCCGGCGAACAGCACCGAGGCGCGGTCGGCGTTGATATCGTAGGACAGTCCCAGGCGCGGCGCCAACGCCTTCTTGAACGCCTTGCGACTGTTGCCGGTGCTAATGTACTCGCCGATGTTGACGCCGCCCTTGGCGAGCGACTGCGCATAGGTCTGGCCGACCGGCGCGCCCTCGCGCGGATCCTGCCTGCCGAACAGCGCGACGCGGTCGGCAGGCGTCACGTAGCTGTCGTTGAGCATATTGTCTTCGTAGTCGTAGCGCATGCCGAGATTGAGCAGCAGCTTCTGGCTGGCTTGCCAGTCGTCCTGGAAGTAGATACCGTACTGGTTGTTGGAAAACTCGACGCCATACGCCGGTATTGCGGACTCGACGCGGATCAAGCTCGCCAACCCGGTGACGGTGTCGATGCGTTCAGTGCGCCGATCGACGGCGGCCGCCGTGCCGGACAAATCATAGGTGATGTGCTTGACCTTGAAGCCGGCCTTCATCGTATGTCCGCTTTTGCCGGTGTAGGTCAAATCGTCCTGCAACAGCAGGCCGCTCTGCTGGCGGAACTGGTTGTTCGGCGAACCGCCGACCACGATGACGTCGACGACGTTATCATCCTTATTACTGGGCGAAACCTGGTATCTGATAAACGGCTTATCGGCGTTCGAGTGCGGATTCCAGCTGTACTTCTCATAGCCGATGCGCGCCTCGTTGAAAAAATCGTCGCTGCTCCACTCGTGCTTGAAGTCCAGCCGGTTCTCGTTGTTGGTGCGATTGAGGACGTTTTCGGCCACGCTCAGTTTCACATCTTCCGGAATCATATCGGTCTCGCGGCGCACCCGCGCGGTCGCCTCCATGCGCTGGTTCCTGGCGATCTGCGCGTCGACCTTCAGCAAAAACAGATCCTCCTTGAACTTCGACACGGCGTTGCCCTGCTGCGCCAGCAGCGACGGCACGATGCCGGCGTTGGGCAGCAGGTCCGTGCGCTGGACGATCACCTGGCGCGGACTGTCGATCTTCTTGCCTTCGTACGCGAAGAAGTAATGCGCAACGTCTTTCTTGATCGGGCCACCCAAGGTCATCCCGTACTGATCCTGCGACGACTTGGGACGGCCGACGCCCTGTCGCTCCGACTCTTTCTGGAACGGATCCTTGGCCGTCAGATTGGTGCCCGTGTGGTCCCAGAAGGCGTCGCCATGCGGCTCGTTGCCGCCCGATTTGGTGACGGCGGTGATCGCGGCGCTCGACACCTGGTCGAATTCGGCCTTGTAGTTTTGCGCGATGACTTTGTACTCGGCGATGGCCGATTGCGGGAACGGATTGCCGCGGCTTGTATCGAGGCCGGAGACGCCGCCGCGCAGGATGTTGTTCTTCTGGCTGACGCCGTCGATGAAGACGTTGATGTTGTCCTGGTTTTGCGACCCGCTTTGCAGCTTGACGTTGCCGCTGTTGTCGACACTGAAGCGCACGCCCGGCGCCAGATCCGCAAAGGCGAGGAAATTGCGCGTCACCTGCGGCAGCTTCTCGATTTGCTCGCGTGAGACGGAGGTGCCGACCTCCGAACCGGCGACATCGCGCCGCGCGGCCGAGCCGGTGATCACGACCTGCTGCACGCCGCTTTGCAGGGCGAGATCGACCTGGCTGGTCTGCCCGACGCTGACCGTCACCAGCTCGGACGTCTGCTCGCCGACCTTGATCCGGTAGGTACCCGGCGCGACGCCGGTCAGCACATAGCTGCCGTCGGCGCGGGTGACCGCGGTGTAGACGTAGCCGTTCAACTGGTTGGTGGCGGTGACGGGGCTGCCGGCTGCCGGCGCCGCGCCGCTGGTGACCTGGCCCTGGATAGTCGCGCTACTGAGCTGCGCGTGCGCCGGCACCGCCGCCAGCAGTGAGAATGCGAACGTCGCGACAATCGCGGCGCTCATTGCGGACAGGCGTAACGACGGGGTATCGCGTAAGGTGGTGTTCATGAAGTCTCCAGTGTTATGTATTTTTTAGGTGTCGTCGATGGGCGTGCGTTTTCAGATCGGCATGCGCCCTCCCGTCGAGGCGCGCACCACCAGGCCGGCGGCAAGCGTACGGGCAGTGGCCAGCGGGCGCTCCGCGTGCCCGATCTGCGCGTGCAGCAGCTCCAGCGCCTGCATACCGAGATCGGCGATCGGCACCCGCACCGTTGTCAACGCCGGCGTGACGTAACGTGCGATACGAATATCATCGAAGCCGGCCAGCGCGATCTCGCGCGGCAGTTCCACGCCGCCCTGGCGCAGCGCCAGTAGCGCGCCGATGGCCATCATGTCGTTGGCGGCGAACAGCGCGTCGGGACGGTCTTCGGCGTCCGCCAGCATCTGGCCAACGCGCCGGCCGGACTCCTCGGAGAAGTCGCCCTCGTACACTTGCGCGACCGTTTGCGGCGCCAGCGCGGCCAGCGCCGCTTGGTAGCCGCGCAGACGCTCCTGCGCTTCGAAGTTACCAGCCGGGCCGGATAGAAAAGCGATGCGCCGATAGCCCTGGCCGACCAGATGCGCGACCATGGCGTAGGCGCCGCTGTAGTTATCGACCGAGATCGCGGCGTACTGCGTGACGCCGGCGGCGGAGCTCATTAACACGATCGGCAGGTCTTCGGGCAGATTATCGGACAGCAGCGTGGCGTCGACGTGCGGCGACATCACCAGCAGGCCGTCGACGCGACCGCGCATGGTGCGGATCGAATGCGCCACTTCCTCGGCGTCGCCGTGCAGGCCCGATACCATCAGGTGCAGGCCGCGATCGCGGGCGGCGACGTCGATGCCGCGAATGATCTCTGAGAAGAAGTCCCCGTACAGATCCGGCAGCAGCACGCCGATGGTGTTGGTGAAGCTGGTGGTCAGGCTGCGGGCGCCGACGTGCGGCGTATAGCGCATGCGCTTGACGACGGCCAGGATATGCTCGCGGGTCTCGGCGGTGATGCTGGTGTGGCCGTTGAGCGCGCGCGAGACCGACGCGACCGACACGCCTGCCGCCTGCGCCACATCCTTGATGGTGATCGCCATGCCC
>DASVTJ010000796.1:0-3505 GCA_036387635.1 Duganella sp. | reverse complement strand
CGTCTTGCCGCCGGCGCCGGCGCAGAAGTCGACCACCATTTCGCCGCGCTTGGCGCCGACGATGGCCGACAGGATCTGGCTGCCCTCGTCCTGCACTTCGATATGGCCGCTCTTAAACAGCGGCAGGTTTTGCAGCGCAGGCTTTTGCAGCACGCGCAGGCCCAGCGGCGAATACGGGGTCGGCGTGCTGCGGATCGGCGCTTCGGCCAGACCGGCGGCCACTTCCTCGCGCGTGCCCTTGATGGCGTTGACGCGCAGGTCCAGCGGCGCCGGCTGGTTCAAGCCGTCGGCCAGCGCCAGGGTTTCTTCTTCGCCCATCTGTTCGACGAGCTTGTCGAACAGCCACTTCGGCATGTTCGAGCGGCTCGACTTGTGCATCACCTTGCGGTCGATTTGCAGGATGCGCTCTACCCAGGCGATCTCGTCTTCCGTCAAGCCGCCCATCGAATCGAGGCCGACCGCGTCGGCCATGCCCAGCAGGGTCAGGCGGCGCATCGTGGCGCCACCGCCGGCTTCGGAGAAATCGGTATAGAACGACTTGTTGCGCAGCACGTTGTAGACGCACTCGGCGATGCCGCCGCGCTCGCGGCCGCCCAAGCGCGGGTGGTCTTTAAAATAACGCGACAGCGTGGTGTCGGCGGGCGCGGCAAAGCGCAAAATCTCGCGCAACACTTCTTCGGCGTTGGCGAGTATCGCTGGTGGCAATCTCATGGAATTCCTTGGTTAAATTATCTTGTGGTGGTCACATGCTGGTCCACATGGACCGGGTCTAATAGCGGAGCTTGCATCGTCGCCTGCGCGATCGTCAGCCCGCCCTCGACAAACCGGCGCACCGCGCGCGGATAAATCACGTGTTCTTGTTCCAGTACGCGCGCCGACAGCGTCTCGACCGTGTCGCCGGGCAGCACCGGCACGGTCGCTTGCGCGACCATCGGCCCATGATCAAGTTCGGCGGTGACGAAATGCACCGTCGCGCCATGCTCGGCCACGCCGGCAGCCAGCGCCTGCGCATGCGTCGCCAGGCCGGGAAACAGCGGCAGCAGCGATGGATGGATGTTGAGCATGCGGCCGGCGTAATGCGCGACAAACGGCGCCGTCAAAATCCGCATGAAACCGGCCAGCACCACCAGATCGGGCGCATGGCGATCGATCACGGTCTGCAAAGCGGCGTCGAACTCGGCGCGGCTGGCGTAGTCTTTATTGGCAACAACGGCCGTCTCGATTCCCTGTTCCGCAGCAAACGCCAGGCCGGAAGCGTCGGCGCGGTTGCTAATCACGGCGGCGATGTTGGCGGGCCAGCGTTCGGCTTTTGCCGCGCGGACTATCGCTTCCATGTTACTGCCGCGACCGGAAATAAGGATGACGATGTTTTTCATAGGCCGACATTGTACCTTGTCCACCCGGGCAGGACCACAAAATGCCAAGAATTGTTGCGGCGCAGCAGGCATCCGCTCCGGCGCGGAAGCAGGATGCGAAGGGAGGTTTCGGCTTACTTCCTGCTCACTCGAACGAGTAAAACACCCGGAACGGAACTTTCTTTTCGGCCCAATAATCGGCAGCGTCACGGAAGACGTCCAACAGGGTTTCCCGTGCTTCCTTGTCAAATTTCTGGGTATTGGGCAATTGTTCGAGCACCACCAGGAAGCCTTCCTGGGCGCCGGCGTTGAACATGGTCTCGGTCAGCGTTTCGCGCAGGCCGTCGAAGTTCTTGCCTATTCCCTTGGGGAACAAAAACGATTCCGCGATGATGCCCAGCACTTGCTGCTTGGTCGCGCCGGCGTTGCAGTGCGCGTACAAAAAGTGGTGGCCGAGGCGGGCCGCCTCCTCCTGCAACTCCACCACGCGGAAAGCGCGGATCGACTGCACGAGGTTGGGCGGCACGGTCATCAGCAGAGTCGTGTTCTCATCCATTTGACCTGGTATGTACGGTGTGTCCACTTTGCTGTCGTGAGTGCCTAACTTGTTGATTAATGAGTAAATAATTTGAGCACCTGTCCACTTAACACGGTTCGCTGGTCTTCGCTTGCCGTGGCTGATTCAACGTCTTTCTCGAATCCCATACGCATATTAGGGTAACGTGTTGTTCCTTCCAGATCAACACGAATGTGATTCCTCGCGCAATATTTGTTAAAACTAGAACATTTTATGGCTGTTTTGGAACGAAATGCGCACAATTTTGGGGCCGCATCTGAGGGCGCGGCCCGGCGCCCCTCCCTGGACGTTGTTACAATTTGTTGCCACAGATACCGCTTAGCCACTATTCCGCACCCGCCATCGGGACTACCATAGGGAGTATGCAATATCAGAACCCCTGATAAGACACCCCTGACTGAGAACGAGGTATCAAATGAACTTGCAAGCCAAATTGATTGCATCCGTGCTTTGCGTGAGCGCCCTGCCTTTCGCCCAGGCCGCCGATTTTGAGGATTTCGGCCGGGTGGTGAAGGTCACCCCGCAAGTGGAACAAATCAACCGTCCGCGCCAGGAATGCCGCACCGAGTATGTGCAAGTCCAGCAGCCGCCTCCACAGCGCGGCGTCGGCGGCGCCATCCTTGGCGGCTTGATCGGTGGTCTGGCCGGCAACCAGGTCGGTGGCGGTAACGGCCGCTCGGTGGCGACCGCCGCCGGTGCCATCGCCGGCGCTGTCGCCGGTGACCGCATCGGCAACCAGGACCTGCCCACCAGCGGCGGCGTGCAGGAACAGCAAGTCAAGCAGTGCCGCACCGTAGACCATTGGGAATCGCGCACCTCCGGCTACGAAGTGACCTACGACTATCGCGGGCGCAACTACACCAGCGTGATGTCGTACGACCCGGGCGAGCGCGTGCGCCTGCGCGTGGTGGTCGAGCCGGCCCAGCGCTGATTTGCCGTACGCTGGCGCCGCACGCTCCTCTTCGCGCCAGTCTGAGCAACACCAACAATGCCGGTCCTTCGACCGGCATTGCCGTTTTGGCTTGCTCGCGGGATAATGCACGTTGACATCCCGCCCCCGCCCCCACTCCATGCTGATCAAACGAAAATCCATCGAAAAAGAAGAATCCTCCCGCCCGGCGCGCAAGCCCAAGTATGCGCCGGTGACCTTGTCGGAGCAGGATGGCGTGCGCTACCTGCATTTCGGAACGGAATGGGTGCAAGGCGCCATGCGCATCCGCAAGCCGAATTGGCCGGAGCTCGAATACGCCCAGCAAATGATGGCGTGGATGCTGTGGATGCCGCAGCCGGCCAGCATCGCCCAGCTGGGCCTGGGCACGGCCACGTTGACCAAGTTCTGCTATGCCACCTTCCCCGACGCCCACGTCACGGCGGTCGAACTGAACCCGTCGGTAATGGCCATCTGCGCCTCGATGTTCAAGCTGCCGCCGAACGACGCCCGGCTGCGCGTGGTCGAAATGGACGCGCTCGATTACGTCAACGATGAAGCCAACGCCGGCGCGCTCGACGTGCTGCAGGTCGATTTGTACGACGCCACCGCGCGCGGGCCGGTGCTCGACAGCGCCGAGTTCTA
>DASVTJ010000795.1:0-1732 GCA_036387635.1 Duganella sp. | reverse complement strand
TGGTAACCTACGCGTTCGATCTGCCAGACAGCCTGGTCATGGCCACCACCGGCCTGCTCGAGCGCGCCGGCGTAGGCGTCAACGACTTGCCGACGTTGGCGCACGCCAATCTGCGGCGTGTATTGCCGCAACCGCAGTTCTTCGCCAAGGATGGCTGCGGCTTGGCGCACACCGGCGGCGGCATGGAGGCCACGCTGCTGTTGGTCGACGACGTCTGGAACCAGATGCAAGCGAACTTCCGCAGCGAGATCTTGGTCACCGCACCGCGCCGCGACCGCATCTTGATATGCGATAGCGCCGATGCCGCCGCCATCGCCGCGCTGCGCATGCAGACGCGCGAAGCCTTCGACGAATACGACGATCCGCACCGCCTGTCGACCCAAATCATGGTCCGCCAGGGATCGGGCTGGGCGCTGTACGGCGACCAATAGGAACCGCCATGGCACTAAGCTATTTATTGGGAAACTTCATCGGGCGGCTGATCGTCAGCTTCGTGCTGGTGTGGATCGTCTGCTCGCTGGCTAGCAAGCTGAACTGGCGTGAAGCCTTCGCCCGCAGCCGACGCTGGTACAGCATCGTGGCCGTCGTGGTGCTGTCGCTGCTAGGCATGGGCTCAGCCATCGTCACAGCCGGGGGCATGCGATGAACCGGCGGCGGCATTTGGTCCTCTTGGCCGCGCTGGCCATGCTGGCCGGTAGAGGAATGGCGGCACAGCCCGCGCTGCGCGAGATGCAGGTGTACAAAATTCCCGAGCTGAAGCTGGAGATCTGGGTCGAGAACCAACCGCCGTGGCGCACCGAGCTGTCGTCGCAAACTGGGCATCCCACCTTTGTCGCGCAAAGCCCCGACAGCTACCACCCGCCGACGGTGATGACCTACGCTAGTTGGCCCGACGCAAACAGTCCGGACAGCGGCCTGCAAAACATGGCTACCACGGCGATCCGCCGCGCTAGCCAGAACTTCGGCCTCAACGCCGGACAGGCGCGCGGCATCAATCCGGTGGGCGCCGAATATGGCGTGCTGCGCGGCTATGAGGCGACGTTCGACGGCGTCGTCGACGGCACGCCGATGGACATCGTTTTGTTCGTCGGCCAGGCGCCCGGCAATTTCCCCGTCGCCCTGACCGTCTACACACTGCGCGGCAAATCCGGCGCCCTGACGGAACAGCACCGGCGCAGCTGGAGCAAGATCAAATATCTGTGAACGAGTCATCCATGAATCCACTCCGATTGCTCCCCGCCGCCGCGCTGGCGATGTTGTCGCCACTGCCGGCTTGCGCGCAAACGAGCGAGGCCGCGCGCTACACCAACCAGCAGGGCATCGAAATCATTCAAAACCGCCCTGCGGAACAGCCGGCCAGCGCCAGCAAGCTGCCCGTCGAGGCCGTCAAGCCACGCGCGCCGGAGCCGGCCGCCGTGAGGGATGCACGCTTCCAGATATCAGCGAAGGATCACGCCGAACGCGATCGGGATCGACTGGCGATCCTGCGCCAGGAACTGCTCAAGGAGATGGAAGGCTACCAAGCCAAGAACAAAATCCTGCACAGCCCGAGCATGCAGGCGAGTTTGACTGACGACCAACTGCAACGGGTGCGCGACACGGCGCACTCGCATGAGCAGAACATCCGCGACCTGAACTCCGAGATCAATCGCGCGCTGCGCAGCAACAAGAACTAGCCGGCCGTTGGGTGTCCAAGCTAAATGTCGATCAGTTGTGCCATGATAAGATCGCG
>DASVTJ010000794.1:0-9936 GCA_036387635.1 Duganella sp. | reverse complement strand
GCTGCCGAGCGACGTGGTCGGCGCCGTCATCGACGGCACCGACGCCCAGGCCGCCTGCGGCGCGCTGCAATGCCCGTCGAGCACCGGCAGCTACCTGACCGGCCTCAACGATGGCATCATCGAGATCACCAGCAACACCCCGGGCCAATTGCTGAGCCTGAAATCGTTCGACGCCAGCTTCCTCGGCTCGAGCAGCTTCAGCTATCCGGCCACGGCCGGCCTGCTGGTGGTGGTGGGCGTCAAGGCCGACCGCAGCTATGACACCCAGGTCTACGCGCTCGACGGCCCCGGCAGCACCGGCTTCCAGTTCGGCACCTACAACAGCAGCCTCACATTCGGCAGCGCACAATACATCGGCTTCGACTTCTACAGCGCCGTCTGCAACGACAGCGGCTCGTCATGCGTGCCGGGCGCCACCGGCCGCGGCCAGTTCGCGCTCGACAACCTGCAGTTCGGCACCGCCGTAGCCGCCGTGCCCGAACCACAGACCTGGCTGATGCTCGGCGCCGGCCTGCTGGCCGTCGGCGGCGCCGCCCGCCGCCGCAGGGCTGCCGCTCCCGCCGCTGCCGCTGCCGCCTGAGTTCGCCTTTAGACCGTCACCGAAAGAATCGCACATGAAACTACGTCCTATCTCCGCCGCCGTCGCGCTGCTGCTGACCGGCCTGGTGTCCCAGGCCCACGCCGACGACACGCGCCGCCCTTATATCGTGCAACTGGCCGACCAGCCGGTATCGTCCTATACCGGCGGCGTCGCCGGCCTGGCCGCCACCAAACCGGTCGCCGGCTCCAAGCTGAACCTGACCACCGCCGCCGTGCAGGCCTACAGCGCCTACCTGGCGCAGAAAAAAGACAGCGTCAAGGCGCTGGTCGGCTCCGCGCCGATCACTTATGACTACTCGGTCGTGCTCAACGGCTTCTCGGCCATGCTGACCGACGACGAAGTGCGCGCGCTGCAAGCGAGCGGCAACGTGGCCGACGTCAGCGCCGACGTCGCGCGCGAACCGTTGACCAACTACACGCCGACCTTCCTCGGCCTGGATGGACCGGGCGGCCTGTGGAGCCAGCTCGGGGGCAAGACCGCCGCCGGCGAGAACATCGTCATCGGCATCATCGATTCGGGCATCTGGCCGGAAAATCCATCGTACGCCGACAAGGTCGACGCCAACGGCAAGCCGACCTTCGACAACAACGGCTCGCTGGCCTACACCGCCCCGGCCAACTGGCAGGGCAGCTGCCAGACCGGCGAAGGCTTCACCGTGGCCGACTGCAACAACAAGCTGATCGGCGCGCGCTACTACAAAAACGGCTTCGACAACAGCGGCCTGGCGCTGCACTGGACCGAGTTCGTCTCGCCGCGCGACTCGATCGGCGGCGCCACCGGCCACGGCGGCCACGGCAGCCACACCTCGACCACGGCCGGTGGCAACAACGGCGTGGCCGCCAACCTGGCCGGCGCGCCGGTGGGCGAAGTGTCGGGCATCGCCCCGCGCGCGCGCATCTCGTCGTATAAAGTATGCTGGACCTACGTCGCCCCGGCCGAGGCCACCGGCAGCAAGAACAGCTGCTTCGGCTCGGACTCGGTGGCGGCGATCGAACAGGCCGTCGCCGACGGCGTGAACGTGCTGAACTATTCGATCAGCGGCGGCGAAACCTTGGCCGACGCAGTCGACCAGGCCTTCCTGAACGCGGTCAACGCCGGCGTCTTCGTGGCCGCCTCGGCCGGCAACAGCGGTCCGGGCAACCAGGTCGCCCACATCAGCCCGTGGATGACCACCGTTGCCGCCTCGACCCACGACCGCGTGTTCGGCGCCAGCGTCACGCTGGGCAACGGCGCCGTCTACAAAGGCTTCTCGCTCAACACCACACCGCTGCCGCAAACGCCGCTGGTGCGCGCCGAGGACGTGCGCGTGAGCGGCGCCAGCGCCACCGCTGGCCGCCTGTGCTACAGCGCCGGCTGGAACGGCGGCACCGCCGTGCTCGACCCGGCCAAGGTGGCCGGCAAGGTCGTCGTCTGCGACCGCGGCACCAACGACCGCACCGACAAGAGCCTGGCCGTCAAGCAAGCCGGCGGCGTGGGCATGATCATGGTCGACAACGGCTCCGGTCCGGTGGCCGAAGTGCACGCGGTGCCGACGGTGCACCTGACGGCCGCCGACGGCGCGCTGGTCAAGACCTACGCCACCAGCAACGGCGCCACCGCCGCGCTGAGCCGCTTCAGCACCACCGCCAGCGCCACGCCGGCGCCGGTGATGGCCGGCTTCTCGTCGCGTGGCCCGAACCGCTACGACGCCAACGTGCTCAAACCGGACGTCACGGCGCCGGGCGCGAACATCCTGGCCGGCGTGACGCCGGACCTGAGCGAAGCCGAACGCGCCAGCCTGATCACCGGCACCTTGCAGCAGGTGCCGGTGGCCTGGGCGCTGTACGACGGCACCTCGATGTCGTCGCCGCACGTGGCCGGCATGGCCGCGCTGCTCAAACAACTGCATCCGACCTGGTCCCCGGCCGCCATCAAATCGGCCCTGATGACCACCGCCACCCCGACCTTCACCGACAACCTGCCGGGCCAGCAGAACGGCACGTTGCCGTGGGCCCAGGGCGCCGGGCACATCAGTCCGGTCGGCACGGTGCGCCGTCCGGCCGACGGCAAGAGCTACAACCCGGGCGGCGCCGCCGATCCGGGCCTGGTGTTCGACATCAGCGCGCTGGACTACAAGAAATACCAGTGCGGTGCCGGCATCACCTCGCAGTGCGCCTCGGGCAGCCTGGCCGGCTACAACCTGAACCTGCCATCCATCACCGTCGGCAACACGCTCGGCGCGACCGACGTGGTGCGCACGGTGACCAACGTCGGCACCACGGCGGCGACCTACACCGCCAGCGCCACGGTGCCGGGCTATAACGTGACGGTGACGCCGGCCACGCTGACCTTGGCGCCGAACGCCAGCGCCAGCTTCACGGTCAAGCTCAGCCGCAGCACCGCCGCCGAAAACGTCTGGCAGTACGGCGCGCTGGTGCTGACCGACGGCAGCCACATCGTGCGCGTGCCGGTCACGGTGCGCGACGGCAAGCAGATCTCGGCCAAGGCGCTGGCCAAGAGCACCCGCACGCTCAGCACCACCCTGCTGAGCGTCGGCACCGGCTTCACCGGCCGCATGGGTGTCGCCGCCGGCGGCCTCAAGGAAATCAGCCGCACCGCGTTCACCGCGCCGGCCTTCCCTGGCTCGCCGCCGGCCGACCTGGCCGCCTCGGTCGCCGCCTGCCGCGCCAACGCGGTCGGCACCGTCGTCACCCCGGTCAACGTACCGGCCGATGCGGTGGTGGTCTCACTGGAACTGTTCGACCGCGACACCAGCTCGGGCAACGGTAACGACGATCTGGACCTGCTGTTGCTGGCGCCGGACGGCAGCGTCGCCGCCTCCAGCCTGAACGGCGGCTCCAACGAGTCGATCATGGTCAACAGCCCGGCCGCCGGCGCCTACAGCGCCTGCGTGCTGGCCTACGCGCCGGCCAACGGCGTGGCGACCGCGTACACGCTGTCGTCGGCGGTGGTGGGACGCAGCGATGTCGGCGGCAACCTGAAGGTGACCACGCCGGGCAAGGTGTATGCCGGCAGCGCCGCGACCGTGTCGGCCAGCTGGAGCGGCCTGGCCGTTGGCAAGCGCTATCTGGGCGGGGTGCAGTTCCTCAACGCCAGCGGCGCCGTGGCCGGCACCACCGCGTTGCTGGTGGAGACTAACAACCCGCTGCCGGTTGCACTGACCAGCCCGCGCGCCAAGAACGTCAGCACCAAGTAAGCGCGCACCAAGACAGCGAACAGCTCACCGTTCGCTGTAACGAAAAGCGCCGCACCCGGGAGGGTGTGGCGCTTTTTTTATGTCGGCCGGTTTCTTGATGCGGTCGGGTGGTTGGGAAATCGCGTTCAGGCGGCGCGCGCCAACGGCAGCGGCGGGCGCTCGAACAATTGCAGCGCCATGCCGCGCGCGATCGCGTGGGCGCGGTTCGACACCCCAAGCAAACGGTACAGCCGCTGCAGATGGTTCTTCACCGTCAGCCCGCTGATGCCGAGAATCTGGCCGATCTCGTCGTTACTCTTGCCTTCGCGCACCCAGTGCAGGATTTCCACCTCGCGGGTGCTGGCCGGGCGCGCCAGCGCGGCCATGCCGGCGCGGGTCTGCCGCTGGCCGACGCGTTGAAGCGCCAGGTGCAGATACGGCAGCAGCAATTGCAGCAAATACGCGTGCCGCACGTGCGGACCCTGCGGCAGCCCGAACAGCGCGAAAAAGGTGGCGCCGCCCGGTAGCGGGCCGCTGCCGTGCAGCAGCACGTTGCCCAGCCCCAACTCTCGCAGCTCGTGCCTAAGCGCCGCCGGCGACTTCCCTGCCCTGCCGGGGCCGTCGCGGGTCACGGCATCGGCGTCAAGCACAAGCGGCAGCATCGGCTCCTGACTACGCCAGTGACGCGCCAGGCGCATCGCCAGGCCGTCGTCGTCGCGCCCGCTCAGGCGGCCGTGCACGCCGGCGTCCAGCACCGCGCCGTGCAAGCATTCGAGTTGTTGCAGCTGGTTGTGGGCGTCGAGCCGGAGGCATAGCATCACCCGGTGCGGCAGTAGCGCGTGTAGCGGCCCCTGCGTCCACAGCGACAAATCGCGCGCGCCACTTACCGGCAATGACGCTTCGATCGCGTGCAGCAGATTGTCCTGCTCGCATTGGCTCGACGAGCGCGGCGGCTCGCTCAGCCAATGGCGCGCGTCGTTTTCAGTTGTGGGGAGATGAGGGGCTGGCATCGTGGATTCGAACAAAGGATCCACTATGCAGCAAGCAAACTGGCAATACTAATATGATTTCTATCAGGGATTTATAGGCTGGCGCTATATATCCGGCGGGACAGGCACGGCATCCCGACGGGTGGGCGGGCGCCGATCCCGGCGCGGCGGCCGCGCGGGATCGGACAAACCCAGCGGCGTGCTTACGCCGCCAGCGCCGTGGCTGGCGTCTGACGGCGGCGGGCCAGGCCGCCAACCAGCGCCAGGCCGGCGCCAAGCATCAGCCAGGTCGACGGCTCCGGCACCGCGCTGACGGCCAGGCCGGCGGCGGCGTAGCCGACATTGACGGTGCCGGCGCCGCTGGCGGCAGGTATCCAGTTGAACACCAACAGATTGCCGTTGGCATCCGCGTTGCCCAGCTGGGTCATGCCGTCGGCGGCGTACAGCGCCAGCGAGAAGGCGCTGGGGATGGCTGCCGACGACGGATCGGCCAGGCCGCTGAAGGTGACGTCGAAGCTGACCTTGCCGCCAAAGGAGACCGTACGGAACATGTCGTTGTAGTCGGTGCTGTTACCGAACAGGTAGCCGCCGCCCTGGCGCGACACGTCGCCGGTCAGCACCGCGCCGGCGTCGGCGCCGAAGCCGACCAGATTGCCGACCAGCGCGTTGGCAGACACGGCCGGCAGGTTGGCGGGATTGAACTGCAGGTCGAGCCAGCCGCTGTTGCCGCTGGCGCTGTACAAACTCGTGTCGAGCTCGACGTGCAAGGTCTGGGCCGACGCCAGGCTGGAGGCGGCGGCGGCTGCGGCCATTGCCAGCGCCAGCGCCGCGCGACGCATCAACGTGGCGGGGGAAAGATTGGTTACGAACATGGTATGCATCCTTAGAAAGAGCCGCTGTAGACGGTGGTGGTATAGCTGATGTTGGCGGTGGTGGCCTTTTTGCTAAAGCTCAGCGGGAACGACACGCTTTGGCCCGGCGCCAGCGCGGCCGCGTCGATCGTGACATACGGCGCGCCGGCGCGCACGCCGCTGGCGTTGACCAGGGTGATGCCCTCGGCCAGGCCGTTGAACGACACCTGCAACGGACCGGTCAGCACGCTGGTGCCGGTGTTGGTGACGGTGAACGTCGAGCCGTAGCGGCCGGTCGCGCGGTTGAACGCCAGGCCGGTGCCGACGGCGCGCACGCTGGCGCTGACGTCGAGCGCCGACGATTGCAGGTTGAGGCTGACGACGACCGGATCGTGGTCCGAGGCGCGGTACGGCGCGGCAGTGTACTTGTCCTGCGGCTTGCCGTCGGTGTTGTAGTCGAGCACGGTTGGTTCGTCGGCGTTGTTATGCCATTCGGCGGCGTCGACCACGGCCGGGCTCAGCGCGGCGCTGGCCAGCGCGTGGTCCAGGTAACCGGCTTCCCCGTTGAAGACGTACGAGTACGGCATGGCGCCGGCGCCGCGCACGAAGCGCTCGAGCTGGTTGACATAGCCCTTGGCCAGGATCGCCTGGATCGGATCTTCGTGGCCGTAGGCGTTGAAGTCGCCAATCAGCAGCACCTTGGCGTCGCCGGCGGCGGCCACCACCTGCGGCACGAAGGCGTCGACCAGGCGGCGCGCCTGGGCGATGCGGGTCGGGTTCCAGCAACTCTGGCCGTCGCCCTTGTCGCCGTCGGCGTTCGACGCAGCCGGGCAGCTACCCTTCGACTTCAGGTGGTTGACGATTAGCGAGAACTTGACGCCGTTGGCGGCGGCGAAGGTCTGCGCCATCGGCGGACGGTTATTGATGGCGTCGGCGTCGGACAGCGCGCCGCCCACCAGCGTCAGCTTGGCAGGCTTGTAGATCATCGCCACGCGGATGGCGTCGGTGCCGGTGGCGGCCGGTTTCGGCACCACCGCGTAGGTCTTCAGGCCGGTGCCCGGCGAGATCGATTCGTTGAGCGCGTCGACCAGGCGGGTGACGCTGTACTCGCCGCTGTTCTGGATTTCCATCAGGCCGTAGACGTCGGCGTCGAGGGCCTTCAGTTCGCCGACGATCTTGGCGCTCTGGCGGATGAACTCGGCGATGTTGTCGGCGCCGCGGCAGTTCGAGCGCGACGGCGCGCCCGACCCGATCGCGCAACCCTGGTTGGTGTTGCCCAGGTCGTCGCCGCCGTTGGTGAAGGTGGTGAAGTAGTTCAGTACGTTGGCGCTGGCGACCTTGACGTTGCCGGCTGCCAAGGTTGGCGCGGCGGGACGCGGGTTGTCCTGCGAGAACACCGGGGCCACCGTCGGCTGCAGCTTGAAGCCGGCGCCGCCGCCGCCCTTGGCACCGAAGTCGACCACGCCGGTCAGGCCGGCCACGCTGTCGCCGGCGCGCAGCGAACCGTCCGCGCCCAGGTAGGGAATGACCGCCGGCGTAGTGAAGATGCCGTCGTCGAGCACGATCTGGTTGAGCGCGTTGGCGGCCGCCAGCGCGATCGCCTCTTGTGTGCCGGCGCGGTATTTATTGGTCGGCACTTCCAGGCGGCCGGACGACAACGTCACCTCGCCGCGGTCGCCCAGGTATTGCAGCTGCGACACGGTCAGCGGCTGGTTGAAGCGCACCAGCATCCCCTCGACCTGGCCCAGGTCCGGGTGCGGCAACGCGATGTTGGCCGGCGTGACGGCGATGCCGCTGGCCAGCTTGACGATGGCGGTGACGGTGGTCAGCTCGGTGTAGGCGCGGCCGCCGGCCACCGGCGCGTAATCGGTCACGCTGCCGCTGATGCGGATGCGGTCGCCGATCTGCACGGTGCCGGTGTTGGCGGCGCTGGTGTAGACGAACAGGCCGTCCGAGGTCAGCGGATCGCCGTCGCCGTTCTGGTCCTGGATGAAGAAGCCCGAGCCGACCTTGGCGGTGACCACGCCCTCGGTGGTCTGGATGGTGCCGGCGTACGGGCTGGTGGCGCCGGCGCCCTGGATTTGCGGAATCGTGTGGGTGACGCCGGCCGGGGCGGCGATGCCGACCTCGATCGCGCAGCTGGCCTGCTGGCCCTGGTCGTTGCCGAAGCGGACGACGACCGGATAGCTGCCGGCCTGCACGGTGGCGGCGACATTGAGGCGGGCGCTGGCGGTGCCGCCGGCGGCTGTGGCGGCGCTGAAGTCGGCCAGCGAAATGCCCGGCACGGCGCCGGCCGTGATGGTGGCGCTGTCGACGATGCCGTCGACGTCGGTGGCGCTGAGCTCGGCGCCACCGTCGACGCCGAACGCCAACGACAACTTGGCCGGGCAGCTGGCCACGATCGGCGGCGCCGCCGGCACGCCGCAGGCGTTGAGCGGGCTGGCACTGTTGCGCGGCGTCGGCGCGGCGGCGCTGAAATCGGCCGCGTTGTTGTCGGTGTCGGCGCAGCCGCCGCGCGCGCGCAGCGCCGCCGTGCTGTTGCTCAAGGCCGGGCCGTTGGCGCCTTCGAACGCGCCGGCGTTATAGCCGAGCAAATCCATCAACGTGGCGCCGCCGGGGGCGGCGCCGCTCAGCGCCGCGCTACTGTTGACCAGCGCCACCTTGCCGGCGCTGCCGCTCATCGCCAGCGATCCGGTCGCGTCCGGCGTCGGCAGGCTCTCGCTGCCGCCGCTGCCGGCCGCTTGCTGCATGAGGAAATACTGGCCCGGCTGCAATACCACACTGCCGGGGACGCGGCTGACGTTCCAGCTGCTGCCGTTGGCGCTGGCGTACTGCACGCTCCAGCCGGTGATGTCGACCGCCGTGTCGCCACGGTTGAACAGCTCGATGAAATCGTTTTTATAGGTGGCGCCGGAATTGCCGCCGCCGCCGTAGGCCTGGCTGATGACGACCGGCGAGGCGGCCAGCACCGGGGCCGACAAGCTTGCCAGCGCGCCGAACAAGGCGACGGCGACCACGGTGCGGGGGCCAGGGCCGGCCGGAAGGGGGGCGGCGCGGACGGTGAACGGGGAAGAGATACGCATGAAAAATCCTGTCGAAAAGGGATGAACGAGCAGCGCCCGGCTGCACCGCGCCCGGCCGGGGCGATGGACACAGGTCGGCAAAATTAGCCCTTTTATAATATACGGCATTGGTGACAGGCGCATGACGCCGCGATAGTCCGAATGGATCAATCGCCGGTGTTGTCGCCAATATATCAATGTTACATTGCGTGGACCGACTATTAAATCCGCTACTATGAGAACGCGTTGCTGCCGACGGCGGCCGCCGGTAGCGGCCGCCCGGTTTTTCCCGCCATCCCAATTTTAAGGAGATACCGTGTTCCCGACAAAACTTACACTTATAGCCACCCTGGTGGCCGGCGCCGCCTCGATGCCGGCGCTGGCCGCCGCACCGATGCGCTTCGACGTCACCGCCATCGGCGTGTTCAATCCATCGGGCATCAACAATCTGGGCCAGGTCAGCGGTTGGATCACCAGCCGGGGCAGCCCCAGCGCCGCGCTGTACGATGGCTCCAGGCTCAACAGCCTGGGCGCGCCGCCGGGCGGCAGTTATGCCTACGGCCTCAACGACGCCGGCGAGGTGGTCGGCGCCTACCGCAACAGCCAGGCCTTCCGCTATGCGCAAAACCAGTTCAGCGCCATCGGCGCGGCCGGCGGCACCGCCTACGCGGTCAACAACGCCAGCCAAATCGTCGGCACCATGGACGTGGCCGGCACCCGCCACGCCTTCCTGTACGCCGGCGACAAGTTGATCGATCTGGCGGCCGGCCACGGCGCCGGCGCCGGCAGCATCGCCTATGGCGTGAGCGAGGGCGGCAAGGTGGTTGGCGCCAAGTGGGACAGCGAATTTGCCGAATGGCACGCCTTTATCTACGCCGACGGCGTCACCACCGATCTGTCCGGCGCGGTGCCCGGTTTTAGCCGGGCGCTGGCCGCCAATGATCGCGGCGAGGTCATCGTCAACGTCGACAACGGCGGTCCGGGCAACCGCGCCACGTATCTTTATGTCAACGGCGTGGCCACCCACCTGGGCGACCTGGGGCTGACCGAAACGTCGGCCGCCGACATCAACAGCGCCGGTTTCGTCGTGGGCACCGGCGCCAACCTGGATGCCGATTACGGCACCGGCGGCTTCATCTGGCACAACGGCGTGATGCGGGAATTGAGCACGCTGATCGATCCAGCGTCGGGCTGGACTATCACGCGCGCGATGGGTATCAACGACAACAACCAGATCGCCGCCTTCGGCTGCCACATC
>DASVTJ010000793.1:0-2562 GCA_036387635.1 Duganella sp. | reverse complement strand
CTCGGTGATGTCGCGGAACGACCAGATGCGCGCCGCCTCGCTGCCCAGCCGCAGCCCGCGCGTGTGCTGCTCGATCACGCGCCCGTCCTTGAGGCGCAGCAGCTCGTGGCGCGGCGCCGGCGGCACGCCGCGCTCGGCCTCCGGCAGCGGCAGCGGCAGCGGCAGCGGCAATTGCGGCGGATCGTCGAGCCGCGGGCCCTCGTCCGGGTGGTACAGCTGCGCGCGCATATGCCCCATCAACACCGCGCCGTCGCCTTGCCAGTCGAGGTGCTCGGGCAGGTGCCACAGTTCGCGGAAACGCCGGTTGCAGTTGAGCACCGAGCCTTTCAGGTTATCGACCAGAATGCCGTCGACGGTCGAATCGAGAATGCTGCGCAACATCGCCTGGCTGCGCTGGGCGCTGTCGGCCAGCACCCTGAGCGCCGCCTGGCCTTCCTCGAGTTCGGCGGCCAGCGCGCGCCCGCGCGCCAGCGCCAGATGCGCGCGCACGCGTCCGCGCGTGAGCATCCACGTCAGCCACGCGCCCAGCGCGCTGAGCGGCGCGCCCGACAGCGCGATCAACCAGGCCTGATCGACGCGCGCCGGCGCCGTGGTTGGCGCCATCGCCGGCAACAGCGACAGGCGCAAGGTCCAGCGGTGGCCGGCGACGGCAATCTGCTGCACGCTGGCGCGCGCGTTGTGGCTGGCGGCCGGCGCGCTGTCGTACATGCGCGCCTCCGGCGCCACGCGGTCGCCGTCGTAGATCTCGACGTCCAGCGCGGCGGTGCGCGCGCTGCCCAGTCCCGCCATCAGGTCGCCGACCCGGAACGGCGCAAACACCCAGCCCTGGATCGCGGCGCGCCGCTCGGCCAGGGTGCCCGTCGGCCGCGCCGGGTCGTACAACGGCAGCATCACCAGAAAGCCGGCGCGCGGCGGCTTGCCCATGTCCTGCATCAGCCGCACGGCGCCGCTCATGGCCGGCAGGCCGGAGTCGCGCGCCTGCTCGAGCGCGGCGCGGCGCACCGGATCGGACGCCGAATCGAAGCCGACCGCCAGGCGGTTGCTGGCGTTGAACGGCTCCATGTAGACGGTGGGCGCGTACCAGGACCGCGCGCCGGGCGGAAAGACGCGGTAGTCGGCGTGGCCGCCGCGCCGGACCTGGACCTCGTGCGCGCCGCGCTCGTCGGCGCCGACCAGGCGGATATAGCCGATTGCCTGCACGCCGGGGAAATGGCGCTCGAGCTCCTGCCCGGCCAGATAGGTGCGGAACTCGCCGCCGCGCACGTCGAGCGAGCTGTAAAACAAGCCCTGCACGCCGTACAGCACCTGCACATAGGTCTGCATGCGCTGGTCGAGCTGGTTGACCAGCTCGCGCACGCGGCTGTCGAAGTCGGCCTGGGCCTCCTGCTCGGCGTCGGCGCGGGCGCCGTGCCACAGCAAGCCGGTCACGCCCAGGCCGCCGGCCAGCACCAGCGCCGGCAGCACGCGCGGCGACAGCAGGCGCTGCGTCAGCTGGCGCAGCCGGGCCCGGATGGCAAGCAGAACGTCGGGCCGAACGGCGAGCCGAACGGCATTCCGAACGTCATCCCGAACGTCATCCCGCGCGGGGGCGGCCATTTACTCGGCGGCGCCGACGAACTGCCGGTAGCCGCGCGCGCGCAATGCGCACGCCGGGCAGGTGCCGCAGCCGTAGCCCCAGTCGTGCAGCGCGCCGCGCTCGCCCAGGTAGCAGGTGTGCGTGCCTTCGCGGATCAGGTCGATCAACGGCTGGCCGCCCAGCTCCCGCGCCAATTCCCAGGTTTGGCGCTTGTCGCGCCACATCAGCGGCGTTTCGAGCTTGATGCGCGTGTCCATGCCCAGGTTGAGCGCCACCTGCAGCGCCTTCATCGTGTCGTCGCGGCAGTCCGGGTAACCGGAGAAATCGGTCTCGCACATGCCGCCGACGAGCACCGTCAACCCGCGCCGGTAGGCCACGGTGGCGGCCACGGTCATGAACAGCAGGTTGCGCCCCGGCACGAAGGTGTTCGGCAGGCCGTTGGCCTGGGTTTCGATGGCGATGTCGTGCGTCATCGCGGTCTGCGAAATCTTCGAGATCAGCGACAGGTCGATCAGGTGGTCCTCGCCCAGTTTGGCGTCCCACTCGGGATGCCGGGCGCGCAGGCGGGCGATCAGTTCAGGGCGCACGGTCAGTTCGACGGCGTGGCGCTGGCCGTAATCGAAACCGATCGTTTCGACGCGGTTGTAGTGTTGCAGGGCCCAGGCCAGGCAGGTGGTGGAGTCTTGTCCGCCGCTAAAAAGCACCAGAGCGGAATCGGTTGGCAGCATGAGATTTCTTTCAGAATGTTACGCGTGTTATGTACGCCAATGTACGCCATCTTGTAAGCCATTCCGGTAACATGGCAGCTAGCGCAAACCCTGATGGAGTCTCATGTTACCGGCATCGCCAGCAAAAAAATTGGCAAGATCACGAATTCTGGCACAAGTTGTGCCAAAAGTATCTTGCTGTCGTGCAGCATTTGCGGTCGCACTGGCTGCAACCACGGGTGCCGCGTTCATCGCCGGCCCGGCGCATGCCCAAACCGC
>DASVTJ010000792.1:0-4614 GCA_036387635.1 Duganella sp. | reverse complement strand
GCCAGGCGGGCGTCGTCGGCGCGTTCGTTGAGCGCGCTGACGACGATGCCGGGATTGATCTGTTGCAGGGTGATGCGCGCCGAGGCGGCCTTGGGCTGGCCGACGCGCGCCGTGGTGTGGGCGATCTGGCGTTGCAGGTTGGTCAGGTCGACGGTATCGTCGTCGACCAGCGTGATGTGGCCGACGCCGGCCGAGGCCAGGTACAGCGCCGCCGGCGAGCCGAGGCCGCCGGCGCCGATCACCAGCGCGTGCGCGGCCAGCAGCTTTTGCTGGCCTTCGATGCCGATTTCGTCGAGCAGGATGTGGCGCGAGTAGCGCAGCAGTTGCGAATCGTCCATGGTCTCAACCGGCGGCCGGGCCGCCCTTTATCGGTGTGATTGCTGTTATTGAGTGACCGGCTGTGGGGCCGGTTGTTTCGCGGCCGGCTTGCTGTCGCTCGCCTTGGACTTGGCTTCCGGCTTGGCGGCCGGCTTGTTGACCGGCTTGGCCGGCTTGCCGTCGGGTTTGCCGTCGGTCTTGCCGTCGGACTTCAGGTCCGATTTGACATCCGATTTCAACTCGGGCGCGCTGTCGGATTTGATGTCGCCCACGGCGCCACCGCCGGCCGGCGCCGGTTCCACCTTCGACAGTTTGACCGGCAGACCCTTGAAGTGGTTCAGCGCCTGCGCCAGCTGGAAGTCGTCCTTGGTGCCGAATTCGACCGGCTTGGTCTTTTTCGCCAAGGCGGCCAAACGCTGCTGGTCTTCCAGGCCGTCGCGTTGCAGGGTCAGCGCCTTTTGCGCGGCGCTCTCGCCTTCCGGGTCCTTGTCGTTGCCGAGGTGCTTTTGCAGATCGGCCTCGCGCATGCGCAGGCTGTTCAAGCCGTCGCCGTCGGCGGTCTCGTCAACCATCAGGTCCGGCACGATGCCGCGCGCCTGGATCGAGCGGTTCTTCGGCGTGTAATAGCGCGCCGTGGTCAGCTTGACGGCGGTGTCGGCGGTGAGCTGGCGCAAGGTCTGCACCGAGCCCTTGCCGAAGGTCTGCGTGCCCATCACGATGGCGCGCTTGTAATCCTGCAAGGCGCCGGCGACGATTTCCGAGGCCGACGCCGAACCGGCGTTGACCAGCACCACCATCGGCACGTCCTTCAGGCCGGCCGGCAGCTTGGCCAGCGGATCGGCTTTGGCGCGCGGGGCGTAGAACTCCGGACGGCCGTAGAAGGTTTCCTTCGACGATTCCAGTTGGCCGTTGGTCGAGACGATGATCGAATCCTTCGGCAGGAACGCCGACGAAACGCCGATCGCGCCCGGCACCAGGCCGCCCGGATCGTTGCGCAAGTCGAGCACCAAGCCTTTGATGTTCGGGTCTTGCGCGTACAGCGCGGTGATCTGCTTGGCCATGTCGTCGACGGTCTGTTCCTGGAACTGCGAGATGCGCAGCCAGGCGTAGCCGGGTTCGATCATTTTGGTCTTGACGCTTTGTACGCGGATTTCCTCGCGCATGATGGTCATGACGATCGGCTTGTCCTCGTCCTTGCGGCTGATGGTGACGGTGACCTTGGAGCCGACCTCGCCGCGCATCTTCTTGACGCTGTCGTCGAGCGACATGCCCTTGATCGGCGTGCCGTCGATGCGGGTGATCAGGTCGCCCGTCTTGATGCCGGCCTTGAACGCGGGCGTGTCCTCGATCGGCGAGACGACCTTGATGTAGCCGTCCTCGATGCCGACTTCGACGCCGATGCCGACGAACTTGCCGGCGACGGTTTCCTTCATTTCGCGGAAGGCTTTTTTATCGAGATAGATCGAATGCGGGTCGAGCGAGGCCACCATGCCGGAGATGGCGCCGGTGACGAGCTTCTTGTCGTCGACGTTTTCCACATAGTCGGTCTTGATCAGGCCGAATACGTCGGACAACTGGCGCAGTTCCTCCAAAGGCAGCGGCGTGCCGCCGGCCTTTTGCGCGAGCGCGGGAAACTGCACCGAGGCGGTGACGCCGGCGATGACGCCGAGACCGATCAAACCAATGCTCTTAAACTTGTTGCCCATTTTCTCCGCGAACCTTAAAACTTGACCCAGCCAGCCGGATCGAATGCCGTGCCCTGATGGCGAAGCTCGAAGTATAGCCCTGATTCCTCGTTGCCGCCGCTATTGCCCGCGCTCGCTATCGGCTCGCCCGATTTGACGATGTCGCCTGCCCTTTTCAGCAACGATTGATTATTCCCGTAAATACTCATGTACTGGCCGCCGTGGTCGACGATGATCAGGTTGCCGAAGCCGCGCAGCCATTCGGCAAACACCACGCGGCCGCCGGCGACGGCGCGCACGTCGGCGCCCTCGGCGGCGCGGATGAAGACGCCCTTCCAGCTCGGCCCCTGGCCGCGCTTGGTGCCGAACCTGGCCGCGACCTGGCCGCTGACCGGCGCGCGCAGCTGGCCTTTGAGGCTGGCAAAGGCGCCGGATGGCGCGGCCGGGGCCAGCGCGATGTCGGCCGGCGCGGCCGGGCGCGATGGTGGTGGCGGTGGCGGCGGTGCCGCCGCGACGACCGGGGCCGGAACCGGGACTGGCACCGGGATCGGCGTTGGAATCGGCGTGGGAACCGGGGCTGGCGCTGGCGCCGGGGTTGGAACCGGCGTTGCCGGGGTCGGTGTCGGCGTTGGCCTGACCGCGACTTTCGGTTCGTCGGCGTCGATCGGGTCCGGCCTGGCGGGCGGACGCGGGATCGGTGTCGGCGTTGGCGTTGGCTGGGGCTTGATGGTGCCGGATTTGTTGGCGTTGGCCTTGGCCAGCCGCTGGCGTTCGGCCTCTGCGGCGGCGGCGAAGGCCTTGGCGCGCGCGGCGGCCTGGGCTTTCGCCTGGGCTTGGGCCAGCGCTTGCGCCCGTTTCTCGGCGTCGGCCTTGGCCTTGGCGGCGGCGCGCGCGATGGCCAACTCTTCCTGGCGCTTCTTCTCGGCGGCGGCGGCGATCGCCTGTTCCTCGATCAGTTTGTTCAGTTTGTCGACCAGGCCGGTGATGCGCTGCTCGTCGCGCTCGACGTTGCCCGCTTCCTTGCGCTGGGACACCAGCTTTTGCGACAAGGTCGACAGCAGGGCCGCGCGGCGTCCCTTTTCCTGTTCCAGCTTGGCTTTTTGCTGCAATTGCTCCTGCGCGATCTCGGCCAGCTCGTCGTTGGCGTTTTGCGCCTGCGCCTGGTTATCCTCGACCGCCTTCAGGTTGGCGCGCAGCGCTTCCAGCAGACGCGCCTGTGCCTGCGACACGTACGCCATCATTTGCAGGTCGCGGTTGATGCGGTTCGGATTGTCCCCCGACAGCAAGAGTTTGATGCGGTCCTCGTTGCCGGCGACATAGTGCTCGCGCAAAATCTTCGCCAGCTGCTGCTTCTGCACGGCCACCGTCGCGGTCAAGCGCTCGCGCTCGCCGGACAGCTGCTGCAGCTTGCCGTGCGTGTCGGCCTGCTCCTGCTGCAGGTCGCGCAGCGCGCGGTTGGCGTCCGAGATCGCCTGCTCGGACTCGGCCAGCGTGTCTTCGGCCTCGTCCTTGGCGCTCTCGGTCTTGCTGATATCCTTTTTGAGCGCCGACAGCTTTTGCTGCAAGCCGGCGCGCTCGGCCTCGGCCAGCGCCTTCTGCTTGCTGCGCTCGGTCGGCTTGGCCGCGCGGGCGTTCTGGCCATTCTTGGCGCTCTGGGAGGACTGGGCGTGGGCGCCCAGCGACGTTATCAACAGCAGGGCCACACCCGTGACGGCAGCGGCCCCGCGCCAACCTTTAATCGAAGAATGAGACAAATTACTTGGCCTTGCCCTGGTTGGCGACGGCCGCCTGGGCCGCCGCGATGGCATCGGCGTCGCCGAGGTAGTAGTGGCGGATCGGCTTCAGGTCGGCATCGAGCTCGTAGACCAGCGGCTGGCCGTTCGGGATGTTGAGGCCGACGATGTCGTCGTCGCTGATACCGTCAAGCATCTTGATCAGCGCGCGCAAGCTGTTGCCGTGGGCCGAGATGATGATCTTCTTGCCGGCGCGGATGGCCGGAGCGATTTCCTCGTCCCAGGCAGGCATCACGCGCGCGACAGTATCCTTCAGGCACTCGGTGAGCGGGATCTGCGACTTGTCCAGGCCGGCGTAGCGCGGATCGTTGAACGAGGCGCGGTCGTCGTTTTCCTCCAGCGGCGGCGGCGGCGTGTCGTAGCTGCGGCGCCATACCAGCACCTGGTCGTCGCCGTACTTGGCGGCGGTCTCGCCCTTGTCCAGGCCTTGCAGCGCGCCGTAGTGGCGCTCGTTCAGGCGCCAGTCGTTCTTGATCGGCAGATACATCATATCCATCTCGTCGAGCGACAGCCACAGCGTGCGGATCGCGCGCTTGAGCACCGACGTGTAGGCCAGATCGAAGGTGAAACCGGATTCCTTCAGGACCTTGCCGGCGGCCTTGGCCTCGGCCACGCCTTTTTCGGTCAGATCGACATCGGTCCAGCCGGTGAAGCGATTCGACAGGTTCCAGGTGGACTCGCCATGGCGCATGAATACGATTTTATACATGTGAACAATCTTCAAAAAAGGAGTGAATCGGATGGATTACCAGTGCTTTAAGAACTCTTCCAGCTTCTATTTTATAATGCGCTGATTAAGTTAAACCATTGGAACCCCG
>DASVTJ010000791.1:0-3600 GCA_036387635.1 Duganella sp. | reverse complement strand
CGATTACATATCCAGCAAATTACGGCGTTCGCGCAGCAGCGCGGTGAAGGCCTCGGCGTTGAGCGGCTGGCTGAAAAAATATCCCTGCATCTCGTCGCATCCGCGCTCGGTCAAAAACCGCACCTGCTCGCGCGTCTCGACGCCTTCGGCGATCACGCGCATGTTCAGGTTGTGCGCCAGCGAAATCACCGACAGCGCGATGGCCGCGTCGTTGGCATTGGTGGTGACATCGTCGACGAACGACTTGTCGATCTTGAGCACGTCGATCGGGAAGCGTTTGAGGTAGCTCAAGCTCGAATAGCCGGTGCCGAAGTCGTCGAGCGAGATGCTGACACCGATGTCCTTGAGCTTCCGCAGCGCCGCCACCGCCTTGTTCGGATCTCCCATCACGGTGCCTTCGGTGATCTCCAGCCCCAGGCAGGCCGGCGCGATGCCGAACTTGCGCAAGGTGCTTTCCACGTACGGCACCGTGGCGTCGTTGGCGAACTGGCCGGCCGCCAAGTTGACCGCCACCTTGATGTCGCCCAGCCCCGCGTCCTGCCACACCTTGATCTGCGCGCATACGCTGTCGAGCACCCATTCGCCGATCGAGTTGACCAGGCCATACTCCTCGGCCAGCGGAATGAAGCGGTTCGGCGGCACCCGGCCCAGCACCGCGTTGTGCCAGCGCAGCAGCGCCTCGGCGCCGGCCATCACGCCCGTTTTCAGGCACATCTGCGGCTGGTAGTGGACCTCGAACTCGCCGCGCGCGATGGCGCCGCGCAGCTGTCCCTGGATCGCCAGCTTGTCGCGGATCTCGGCGTCCATGCGCTCGGTGAACAGCGCGTAGTTGTCGCGCCCGATCTGCTTGGCGCGGAACAGCGCCGTGTCGGCGTTGCGCACCAGTTCATCGAAGCTGTCGCCGTCGGTCAGGCTGACGGCGATGCCGATGCTGGACGTCACGGTAATCTGCTGGCCGTCGATCACCAGCTCCTTGCGCAGGCCGGCCAGGATCTTTTGCGCCAGCGCCATCGTCGCACTCAACTGGGCGTCGTCGGCGACGATTACCTGGAACTCGTCGCCGCCCTGGCGGGTGACGGTGTCGCCCTCGCCCACGCAGTCTGTCAGAAAGCGCGAGATCACCTGCAGCGCCTTGTCGCCGACGTCGTGGCCGTAGGAGTCGTTGATGCTCTTGAAGCGGTCCATGTCGAGGCACATGACGGCCACGCAGCGGCCCTCGCGGCGCGCCGCGGCCAGCGTCTTGTCGAAGCGCTGGCGCGCCACCAGCCGGTTCGGCAGGCCGGTCAGCGCGTCGTGGTTGGACAGGAAGTCGATCAGGTGCTGCTCGGCCTTGCGCTCGGTGATGTCCATGAACACGGCCACGTGGTTCATCACCTCGCCGGCGCCGTCGCGCACCACCGAGGCCGAAAGCAGGCCCGGATAGGTGTCGCCGTTCTTGCGCCGCGCCAGGATCTCGCCGGACCACAGGCCGGTCTTGAGCACCGCCTGCAGCATCTGCTCGAAGGCGGCGGCGTCCTCCTCGCCGGCGTGCAGCATCAGCACGTTGCGCCCGACCACCTCGGCCGCCTCGTAGCCGGAGATCTGCGTGAAGGCCGGATTGGTGGCGACGATGCGCGCCTCGCGGTCGGTGACGACGATGGCGTCCTGGGTGGCCTCGAACACCTGGCTGGCCAGGCGCAGGAATTCCTCGTTGGCGCGGCGCTGCTCGACCTCCTTGGCCAGTTCCTCGGTGCGCTCGGCAACGCGCTGCTCGAGCAACGCGCGTTCGACCGCCAGCGCGTGCTGCGCGCGGCTCAGCCGCACGTGGGCGTCGGTGCGCGCCAGGATCTCCTCGGCCTGGAACGGCTTGGCGATGAAGTCGACCGCGCCGAGCGCGAAGCCGCGCACCTTGTCGTCGGTGTCGTGCTGCGCCGACAGGAAGATCACCGGCACATGGCGCAGCTCGGGCGACGCCTTCAGGCGCCGGCACACCTCGAAGCCGTCGATGCCGGGCATGCGGATGTCGAGCAGGATCAGCTCCGGCGGCCGCGATTGCGCGGTCCACAGCGCCAGTTCGCCGTTGGGCGCCTGGCGCACGTAGTAGCCCGCCTCGGTCAGCAGCTCGCTGAGCAGCTTGAGCGAGGCCGGCGTGTCCTCCACGATCAGCACTTCGCCCTTGGTGTGTTGTTCCGATAGATCCCGGTGCATGTCAAACTCTCTCGCCTTGATTCGCCGCCATGGGCCGGCATCGGCCGGCATGATCCGGCGCGCCGCCCACACAATGTGTACTAACTACTATCATATACCTGTCTCGCCTAAGCCTCCAGTTCGCTATCGGCCTGGTCCAGCAGCGCGCACAGTTGCGGATACTGGTGCAACCGCACCATGTGCTCGATCCGTTCGACCACGCCGGCCAACGGCGCCGGCAACGGCTCGAGCAACAGCGCCACGCGCGCCAGGTTGAGCTGCTGCAGCGCCACCTTGAGCTGGCCGCGCAGCGCCGGGTCGAGCCGGGCCAGGTCGGCGCCCGACAGCGGCGCCGGCGCCGGCTGGCGCGCGCCCGGCTGGCGCCGCGCGAAGTTAAGCCCCGGTTGGCGCTCGAGCAGCGCGCGCAGCCACTCGCCGCCGACCGGCTTGCGCGCATAGTCGTCGGCGCCGGCGCGCAGCGCGGCCTCGCGCTCCTCGCGCTCGTCCCGTTCATCGCGTTCATCGCGATTATCGTGTTCGTCGCCATTATCGTGTCCGGCGCGCGCCGCAGCCGGCGCGCCCAGCATCACGATGCGCGGCTGGACGCCATGCTCGCGCGCGCGGATGCGGCCGATCGCGCCGCCGCCATCCATGCCCGGCATGCGCCAATCCATGAACACCAGGTCCGGCTGCCAGACGTCGACCATGGCCAGCGCCTGGACGCCGTCGCCGACCACCGCCACCTCGAAGCCGAGCGGCTTGAGCAAGCCCTCGAGCCGCGCGCCGCCGTCGGCGTCGCCGATCGCCACCAGCACGCGGCGCCCGCGCTGCGGCGCCTCCAGCGCGGCCGCCGGCCGCCCAGCCGCCGCCGGCGCGCCGTCGGCCACCGGTACCCGGATCGTGAACTGGAACGTGGCGCCGGCCCCGCGCACCGACTGCACCGACAGCACCCCGCCCATCAGCTGGACGAATTCGCGCGAGATGGCCAGTCCCAGGCCGGTGCCCTCCTTGGCGTCGGGACCGTCGGCCTGGACGAACGGCTCGAAGATGCGGGTCTGGTCGATCGGCGAAATGCCGGGGCCGTCGTCGACGACGGCGAAGGCCAGCTCGCAGCCGGGGGCCGCGTCGATCTGGCGCGGCACGCCGCGCACCCGCAAGGTCACTTTGCCCTGGCCGGTGAATTTGACCGCGTTCGACATCAGATTGAGCAGCACCTGGCGCAGCTTGGTGCCGTCGACGCGCGCCCCCGACGGCACGCCGGCGCTGTCGAGTTCAAGCTCGACGCCCCCTTGGTCGGCGCGCATGCTGACCATGTCCATCACCTCCTGCAGGATCTCGTCGATGCGGATGACCTCCGTTTGCAGCACCGCGCGCCCGGCCTCGATCTTGGACAGCTCGAGGATGTCGTTGATCAGGGTAAGCAGGTGCTCGCCG
>DASVTJ010000790.1:0-1732 GCA_036387635.1 Duganella sp. | reverse complement strand
GCGGTCGATCTCGCGCAGCCGCCGCTTGCCATATATATAGTCGCCGTTTTCCGAGCGGTCGCCGTTCGACGCCGCCCAGTGCACGATGCGCACCACTTCCGGCCGGTCGACGTCGATCAGCTGCAGCAGCTCTTCGCGGATGCGCTGGTAGCCGGCCGGGGTGATGTAGTTCTTCGAGCCGGGCGGGATCGCCAGCGCCAGCGCGACGGCTTCCTCGTCGTCGTCGCCGTCCGATTCTTTGACAAATGCTTTATTCATACGGCCTATTGTAACGCTTGCCGCAGCGGCGCGGCGGGCGCGCGCGGGACGGCGTTTTCCCGCCCCAACGACGCTTTCACGTATTATGCTGTCGGAGGAGCAACTCAACAGACAATGAAACCTTTCCGACGATTCCCACGCAGCCTGTTCGCGCCGCTGGTGTATCTGGCCGCGATCCTGCTGCTGCTGGAAGAATGGCTGTGGCGACTTGGCGCGCGCGTCATGACCCGGCTCACGGCCTGGCCGCCGCTGCACCGGTTGGAGGCATGGATCTGCCGCCTCGGGCCGTACGCGGCGCTAGTGCTGTTCGTCCTGCCGGCGGTGCTGCTGTTTCCGGTCAAGCTGCTGGCGCTGTGGGCCATCGGCAACGGTCACGCGCTGACCGGCTTGGCCGTGATCGTCGCGGCCAAGCTGATCGGCGCGGCGGCGGTGGCGCGGCTGTATCTGCTGACGCGGCCGGTGCTGCTGACGATTCTGTGGTTCGCCCGGCTGCTGCACTGGTTTCTGCACCTGAAGGAGCGCTGGGTCGGGCGCCTGCGCGCCACCGGCGCCTGGCGCGAGGTCAACGCGATCTCCCAAAAATTCCGCGCCTGGCGCCGGCGCACGCTGCGCGGTCCGGCGCCGGGCAGCTGGACGGCGCGCTTTCGCCGCCTGCTCAAACGTTTCCGCGCGCGCTGGCGCGCCTGACGCCTACCAACCCGCCCACCCTCGACTGGTCCGCCATGAACGCCCCCTCCGCCACCGCAGCCGCCGATAACGCCAACGCCAACCCCGATAACGCAACGCCCGTCGAGCATGCCGATCCCGCCGATCGAACAGCTAACGCCGAGCACTCGGACCACGCCGAACACCGCCCCGCCGCCAACGCGGCCAACGCGGAGATCGCCGCCGAGCTGGCCGAGCTGCGCGCGCGCTTCGACGCCATCGTTTCCAACACGCCCGGCCTGGTCTACCAGTTCGTGCTGCACGCCGACGGCGCCGTGTCGTTCCCCTATCTGAGCGACGGCTGCCTGGCGCTGCTGGGCGTGACGGCGGCCGACCTGCACGCCCAGCCCGGCCGCTTCCTCGACCTGATCCTGCCCGACGACCGCCGCGCCTATAGCGACGCCATGCAGGCGTCGGCCTCGGGGTTGTGGAGCTGGAACTGGGAGGGCCGCATCTGGATCGACGCCTGGAAGGATGTCAAATGGATCAACCTGCGCGCCACGCCGCATGCGCTGGGCGACGGCGGCGTGCGCTGGGACGGCATGATGACCAACATCACCGAAAGCAAGCTCGAACAACTGGAGGTGCGCCAGTCGCGCGCGCGCCTGGCCGAGCTCAGCGCCCACACCGACCGCGTCAAGGAACAGGAGCGCACCCGCATCGCCCGCGAAATCCACGATGAACTGGGCGGCAACCTGACCGCGATCAAGATGGCGCTGGCGATGCTGTCCGCCCGCCTCGACGACCGCGATCCGGTGCTGCGCGAGAT
>DASVTJ010000789.1:0-3153 GCA_036387635.1 Duganella sp. | reverse complement strand
TACGAGGATAAGAAATTTAGCGCGCGCGTGTCGGCCGCGCACCGTTCATCGTATCTGCTGAGCGTGCTGGGCGATGTGCAGGGGCATGATTTTACTGTCGTCGACGGCTCCACCAATGTCGACTTCAGCATGTCGTACAACATCACGCCGCAACTGCGCGTGAGCCTGGAAGGCCAGAACCTGAACGACACGGCGCTGCGCTACGGCCGTGACGGCCAGCGCAACGACACGTTGCTGTACGTGCATTCAGGCCGCACCTTCGTGGTGGGCCTGAACTACAAATACTGACGGCAGGCCGACGGCACGATGCCGGCCTGCCGGTCAGTGTTCGCGCCAGTGGTCGAGGTTGACCGGTTCGGCGATCGGCGTGCCGTTGCGCTCGGCGCGGAAGCGCGCCGACGCCGCGTACACGGCGCGCCGCACACGCATGATCGAACCGAGCGGGCGATGGGCGGCGACGCAATGCCACGGGCTGAACTGCATGCCGTCGTCGACCAGCACCGACAGGCCGTGTGTCCAGCCGGCTTGCGGCGGCGCCGTGATGCGCGCCACCGCCACCCACGGCGACGTCCATTCGACGGTCGGGTCTTCGATCGGCATTTGCGCCAGATCGGTGCACAGCTGCACGCGCAATTCCCACTCGGCGCTGTGCGCGCCCATGAACTCGACGACGGCGCCGCGCAGGCCGTTCGGCTTATTGTCCAGATCGACCGGCTGGTCTTTCAGCGCGGCCAGCTCGGGCGACACCGGCACCAGCTGCAGCTTGGCCATGTAGCGGCCGAACAGCACCGGCACCTGCGTGAAGAAAGTCTCGCCGAGGATGTGCGTCTCGGGATGGCCGCCGATGCCCTTGAGCGTTCCGCTTTCGCCACCGACCGCCTCGATCACCTTCTCGGCGCCTTGCAGCGCGGCCGAGAAAGCCTTCTTCAACGCAGGCACCTTGTCGGTGGTCGCGGCCAGCACCCTGGCGCTGTTCAAAAACTGTTTCGCGGTGGCTGACTGGAACACCGGACCGTTGACCATGACGAAGTCCTGGGTGGTGTCGCCCACGCCATCCGCCAGGCGCTCGCCCGGTACGCCGATGATCTTGATGGCGATGCCGCGCGGCGTCGACACCTTGTCGTCGAGCAGATCGCCCGGCGTGGTCGACAGGCGCAGCACCACTGGATAGTCGCCGGCGGTGGCGAACAAGCCTTGCGAATAATCCGGCGCAATGCGGTCCAGCACGCGCAACTGACCGCGCAGCAAGCCGTGGCTCTTGGCGTGCACCCCGCGTGGAGCGTGGCCGCTGTCCTTGTGCACTGTGTCGGCAACGCTGTGCATCGCCTCCTGCAAACCTTCGATGGTCTTGGCCTCGTCCTCTTCCTCGATCTCGTAGGATGGGTCGTAAGGCAACGGTTGATTCAAATGGCGGGTGGGAAAATCCATGTTTTTTTATATCCTGCGGGCTAGGTGGCTGACCCGCCCATCATGGCGGACTCAAGCGTAAGTGTCTGTTGCGTGCCACACCTAACACCTGCAGGAGGCGATCACGCTTTACACGCCATGAGATCGAGCATCCAACAAATCTTTGCGGCAAGCCGCAATCTGTGGGAGCATACCCCCATCACCATTGCCAGCGGCACGATGAGATCGGGGGATGTTTGAAGCGGTTAAAGCTGTTGAAGTTCTGCGCGGGTCTTTTGCTGACCGTGCCGGCGCTCGCCGCCGAGCCGCCCGTGCTGCGTTTCGCCACCGAGGAGTGGCCGCCGTTCTTCAGCCGTTCATTGCCGGGAGGCGGCTTGACCGGCGCGCTGATCGGCGCGGTGGTCACGCGCATGGGCCAGGCCGCGCAGATCGACTATTTTCCCTGGAAGCGGGCGATGGAAGTGGGCCTTCACGATGCGCGCTACGCCGGCGTGGTGGCGATGCTGCGCAATCCGGAACGCGAAAAACTGTGCTATTTTTCCAGCGCCGTCGGCAGCCGGCAAATGGTGCTGGCCTACCTGAAGGACCGGCCGGTCTCGGCCACCGCGCTGACGGACCTGCGCGGCACGCGCATCGGGACCGTGGCCGGCTACTCCAACGGCGAGCAGTTCGACGCGCTGGCGCGCTCGGGCGTCATCAAGGTCGAGGAAGGCACGAGCGACCAGATCAACCTGCGCAAACTGTTCGCCCGCCGCTTTGCCGGCATGGTCATCGAAAAGCGCATGCTGCGCTACCTGCTGGCGGCGGGCCGCTATACGCCGGCCCAGCGCGAACGCGTCGCCATCGTCGAAAACCTGTTCGCCATGCGCACCGTGCATGTGTGTTTCCAGCATACGGCGTTGGGATTGGAGCGGCAGCAAGCGTTCGACGAGGCCGCGCGCACGCTCGACCTCACCAGAATAGAACGCGATTACTGGCGCGACATGCCCGATGGCCTGCGGGAAATGGGCGCGCAATCGGCGACACCTTAGCGCTGAGTATCACATCGCGGCGCCCGCTGCCGGGGATACGGCGCTGGCCGGCGACGTTGGCAGCGCCGCCGCCGTGGCCGCTGTCGCGGCCGGCACTGCCGCCGCGCCTGGCGCTGCCGACGGCGCCGGGGCCACAGGCACCGCAGCCTCAGCCGGCACGCCGGGCTTCTGCTGCGTTTTCGCGACGCCCGGCTTGCGCACCGGCTTGGCCTTCTCGACCTGCGCCAACACCACCTTGTGGATGAAGTGCAGTTTTTCCTGCACCGGCGTCGGCAGCTTGAACGGATACGAATCGGGCGTGCCGACGCTGCGGTTCAGGCTGTTGAGCACATAGGTCAGCGCGAACCAGTCGGAGATGATCTCGTCGAACGAGTCGATCTTCAATGGCGACGCGGTGATCACCATTTCCGGCTCTTCCTTCTTGCGCGGCTTGAGCGACAGCCCGCACGCGTGCGCCGTCTCCAGCGTATCGATCATGTGCAGGTAGTGCGCCCAGGTCTCGGCCCAGTCTTCCCATGGGTGCGAACTGGCGTAGGTGCTGATGAAGTTCTGTTCCCAGTCGGACGGCGCGCCGTTGTCGTAGTGGTGTTTCAGGCTCTCGCTGTAATCCTGGCGCTCGTCGCCGAACAGTTCGCGATAGCCGTCGATCCACTCGCTGTCGGCGATCAGGCGGTCGAAATAATAATGGCCGCTTTCATGGCGGAAGTGGCCCAGC
>DASVTJ010000788.1:0-4992 GCA_036387635.1 Duganella sp. | reverse complement strand
GGCCATGCGCGACAGCCGCATCACCAAGGACGGCGTGGTGGTGCTCAAGGCGCAGCAGTCGCGCAGCCAGGAAGCGAACAAGGAGGACGCCTTGCGGCGTTTGCAGGAGCTGGTCGACAGCATCGCGGTGCTGCCCACCGTGCGCCGCGCCACCAAGCCGACACGCGGCTCCCAGCGCCGGCGGCTCGACGGAAAAACCAAGGACAGCGAACGCAAACAAATGCGCGGCAAGGTGACGCTGTAGCGCGCGATCAAACGCTCACGCCAATGCGACGCGCAGGCATTGATGCGCGCCCAACGCCAGCAGGCTGATAAAAAAGCAGCGGCGAAAAACAGTGGCCGGCATGCGGTCTCGCAGCCACTGCCCCAGCAGCATGCCCGCTCCCGCCGGCAGCAGCGCCAGCACAGATCCGCCAGCCGAGGACACCTGCCAGCTGCCGCGACATGTCAACACCACGGCCAGCGCCAGGGTCGATACGGTGAACGCCATGCCTAGGGCCTGCACCAGATCATCCTTCTCCAGATTGAGCGCCTGCAGATAGGGAGCGACCGGCATCACGAACACGCCGGTCACGCCGGCCAGCACGCCGGTGGCGGCGCCGGCCAGCGGCCCGCCCCAGCGCTCGGCGCGCGGCGCCACACGGCCACGCCAGCCGCTCAGCCCCAACGCGCCGTAACAGGCCAGCGCCAGCCCGAGAACCACCGACGCCCACGCGGTGCCGCCGGCGCCCGAGGCGACGTAATCGTCGGTCGGCGCAACCAGCAGGCATCCACCCAGCGCCGTCCCCGCGCACACGGCGAGCAGCATGGGCCACAAGCGCAGCCACAGCGGATACAGCGCCGGCCCCATCGCCAGCTGCCAGACATTCGTCACAGCCGAAGGCACGATCAACAGCGCCGCGGCCTCCAGCGGCGGCAGCGTCAGTGTCAGCAAGGCCATCGCCACGGTCGGCAGTCCCATGCCGGTCACGCCCTTCACTAGGCCGGCCAACACGAAAACCAGTGCGATAAACAGTATCGAAGTATCCATGGCAGCTATTCTGCACTTCGATAGCTTGCCTGGGAATGTGGAATATACTTAGGCAGAGTTCATAATTGCCGTAGGCTGACCATGCGTTTCGACCTGACCGACCTCCGATTGTTCGTCCACATCGCCGAAAGCGGCAGCATCACCGCCGGCGCCAAACTGTCGCATCTGTCGCTGCCGTCCGCCAGCGCGCGCATTCACGGCATGGAGGAAGGACTGAACCTGTCGCTGCTCGAACGTGGACGGCGCGGTACCGAACCGACCGAGGCGGGACGCGCGCTGCTGCACCACGCGCGCGCCATCGCGCGCCAGCTCGACGACATGCGCGCCGACCTGGCGCAATTCGGCTGCGGCCTGAAACGACAGGTGCGCCTGCTGTGCAACACGTCGGCGATGACGGAATTCCTGCCGGACGCGCTGGCCGCCTTCCTCGTCAGCCATCCGAACCTGGGCATCGATCTGGAAGAGCGGCTGAGCCGCGATATCGTGCAGGCGGTCACCGACGGCGCCGCCGATATCGGCATCGTCACCGATGCGGTGGATAACTCGGCGCTGCAAACCCTGCCCTTCCGCGACGATCCGCTGGTGCTGGCGATGTCGCGCAAACATCCGCTGGCGCAGCGGATCGACAAACCGCGCGCCAAGCGGCCCGGCATGCTGTTCGCCGATGCGCTGGACCAGGACTTTATCGGCCTGGCCGGCGACAGCGCCTTGCAGCAGTACGCGGCGCAGCAGGCGGTGCGGCTCGGGAAAACCATGCACTGCAAGATTCGGCTACGCAGCTTCGAGGCGGTGTGCCGCATGGTCGCCAGCGGCGCGGGGGTGGCGATACTGCCGGAGACGGCCGCGCGCCGCGGCGGCTGCGTTGAGAAATTGCGCGTGGTGCGTTTGCGTGACGAGTGGGCCGATCGCAAGCTGCTAATCTGCGTGCGCGATTACGGCGCCCTGCCCGGCCACGTGCGCGAGCTGGTTGAGGCGCTGCGCCAGGTGTGAGCCGCTGGCGGCGCGCGGCGGATTACGCTTCGCTAGTCGCTGTCGCCGCTTTGCGGCGTCCAGTTGATCGGGCCGACGGTGCCGGCGAAGATGGTCGACGTTCCCGCCTCGACCCCGCGCACCCTGGCCTTCAACTCCTTCGGCGGACGGTCGTGTGGCGCCGGCCCTTCCGGCACAAATCGCATCGTTCGCGCCAGCACCTCGCCGGTCAGCATGTGCACGGTGCAGCGCGAACCGTTCAGCAGCGCCATCTTCTCGCGCCGCACCTCGTTGACCTCCTCGTACGCCTGTTCTTGCCGCACCTGCGCCGCCTTCATCGCCAGCGAAATTTTAGCCACCGCGCGCAGCGACGGCCCCACCGTCGTCGCCATCTTGTGGAACAAGGGCTCCTGCTCCGGCGTCAGCACGATCTCGCGCCTGCGCACGCGCGTGGCCAGCGTCAGATAGTTGCGCACCTCCGTCTGGCCGGTGATGGCGTCCATCTCGGACTTGAGCTGCTCGCCCTCGCGCAGCGCGTGCGCCACCTTCGGCTGAAGATCGGCGATCCGCTTGTCGAATCCGGACAGGTCCGGCACCAGCGTGTGGAGCAGCATCTCGCTCTGCTTGCGCGGGCCGGCGTGGATGATCTCGATCCGGCGGGCGGCGATCGCGCAACCTTCGGCCACCTTGATGATCACCTCGTCGGCCATGATCTCGCAGTTGCTCGCCTCGCCGATCACCACACGCGTGCCGGAGATGATGCAGCTCTCGGCGCGCGCCAGCGACACCTCGCCGCGCCTGGTCTGCAGCACCGCGCCGGACGCCACTCCCTTGACGCGTATGGCGCCGTCCACGTTGGTGGCCGTGCCGCCCATCAGATTGCGTCCCAGCGCGATGTCGCCGCCGCGCGAGCTGATGTTGCCGAACACATTGCCGTGAATGGTGATGTTGCCGCCGTCGACCGAGCGCTGGTCCTGCACGTCGCCGAACTCCTCGTACTCGCCCGTCAGTTGCAGGTTGCCGGTGGTGCGCGCGCTCACGCCTTCGCGGCTGATGATCTTCGGACCGATCGAGATGCGCTTGGTGCCCGCCTCCATGCTCAGGAAGCCCTCGACCGCCGACACCAGGTATTCGCCGTCGCGCAGGTTCTCGATCACGGTCCCGGCGCCGGCCACCGACGTCAGCTCGATATCGCGCGGCACCGGCGGCTCCAGCACGATGCCGGTCAGCTCGAAGCCGCGCACGCCGGGCGTGCGCGGCACCTTGCGCAGCAACTTGACGTTCGGTTTGACCTGCGGGAAGCGGTTCTGGAAGGTCTGCAAATCGAGCTTGCCCTCGGAAGTCTCGCGCGGCGCGTTGCTGCGATGGATATCGCGCGACACTTCAACGATGGTAGCGTCGCGCCCCGGCATGGCGTTGAGCCGCCGCGCGACGATCATGCGCTCCAGGCGCCCGGTGCCGATGACGTCGCGCACGGCCGGCGCGTCGATGCCGAAGCGTATGCCCTTCATCCACATGTCGGCGACGAATTCGTCGAACTTCAGGCGCGCCGGTTGCGGTGGCATATCGGGCACTTCGAAAAACACCGGCTCGAAATAATATTCGGCCTCGCCGCCGATCACCTTAACGGTCTTGTACAAAGCGCGCCGCACCTGGTTGAACGGCTCGATGCGGTCGGCGAAGCGCAGCAGCGGCTGGCCGCCGATACTGGAAGGCAGCTCGGGGCCGCAGTTGTACAGCACCCGCGTAAAGACCGCGTAATCGAGGCCGGCGAAGTAGGCGCCGCCGATGAACAGTTGGCTGACGGCGGCCAGGCAGGATACCGCCGTGGCCTCGGCGTCGAAATACACGCCGTCATCGCGCTTGACGATCGCCGCGGGCAGATCGCCTTCCGCAGTTTGTATTATCGTCGTCGCCTCGTCTGACACGGTATCCCCACAAAGATGTACGTCGGGACTGGCGTCCCTTCACTTTTTTAATCTTGTTTGTAGATTAGCATGAACGCCCGGCAAAAGGGGCGCAAACCGCGTGTAATCGGCGCCTGATCGGCGTCCATTCCGCGCCTAAACGACGTCTAATCAGCGGCCGGGCGCCGACGCGGATCGAGGTGCCAGTCGAGCGATCCGGCGCTGTCGCAAAACAGCATCTCGCCGCCGCTCGGCGTCCCACGCAGGCGCTGCTTGATCTCCTTGGGCGAGGCCATCGCCAGCGCGGCGCCGTCGGCCGAAAACGGCATGGTGCGCACCGTCGTCTCGCCGCTGACCATGTGCAGGCCACAGCGCGCCACGCCGGCCGCCGCCACCTTCTGCGCGATCACTTGGGCCAGGCGATCCCCCAGCAGTTTTTGCTGCGTCTGCGCAGCCTGGATCTGCTGCTTGAGCTGATCGATCGCCTGGATCTCGGTCGCCACCGCGGCGGCGATCTTGCGCAGGAACTGGCCCTGCTCGGGCGTCAAGGTCAACTCCTGGGTGCGCAGCTTGACGGCCAGCGCCAGGTACCGGCGCACGTCCGGCAGCGCCGCGATGCGCTCGGCCTCATGCTGCCCGGCCAGCACGGTTTGCGTAAAGTGGTCCAGCCGCGCATCGAGTTCGGCGATCTCCTCGTCGAAGCGCGTGACGTCGCGCACCAGCACGTGGACGATCATCTCGGTGCGGCGGCGCGGACCGGCGCTTTCGATGTCGACGTTGCGGGCGGCCACGGCGCAGCCTTCGGCCACCGAGATCACCACCTCGTCGGCGACGATCTCGCAGTTCAAGGCCTCATCGATCCTGACGCTGCTGCCGGAGATGACGCAGTTCGCCGCGCGCGCGATCGTGATCGCGCCGCTACCGGTATGGATCACCGAGTTCGATGCCACGCCGGCGATGCTGATCGGACCAAGCGCGTTCTGCACGCTGCCGCTGACGAGGTTCTGGTCCAGCACCACGACGCCGCCGCGCGAATGGATGTTGCCGTAGACGTTGCCGTGCACCGTGATGTCGCCGCCGGTGACG
>DASVTJ010000787.1:0-3875 GCA_036387635.1 Duganella sp. | reverse complement strand
GGCCCGCTGCAGATGCAAATCACGTCGCTGGACTACTCGTCCTACGTCGGCAAGATCGGCATTGGCCGCGTCAACCGCGGTACCGTCAAGGTCGGCCAGGACGTTCTGGTCATCAACGGCCCAGGCGCCACCCCGATCAAGGGCCGCATCAACCAGGTGCTGAACTTCAAGGGACTGGAGCGCGTGCTGGTCGACGAAGCCGTTGCCGGCGACATCTGCCTGATCAACGGTATCGATGAAATCGGCATCGGTTCGACGCTGTGCGCGCCGGACACCCCGGAAGCGCTGCCAATGCTGACCGTCGACGAGCCGACCCTGACCATGAACTTCATGGTCAACAACTCGCCACTGGCCGGCCGCGAAGGCAAGTTCGTGACCTCGCGTCAGCTGCGCGATCGTCTGGACAAGGAACTGAAAGCCAACGTCGCACTGCGCGTGGCGCCAACCGACGACGACACGATCTTCGAAGTATCGGGCCGCGGCGAGCTGCACCTGACCATCCTGATCGAAAACATGCGTCGCGAAGGTTTCGAGATGGCCGTGTCGCGTCCACGCGTCGTGTTCAAAATGGTCGATGGCGTGCGCCATGAGCCGTTCGAGCAACTGTCGGTCGACGTCGAAGAAGTCAACCAGGGCGGCGTCATGGAAGAGCTGGGCCGTCGTCGTGGCGACCTGCAAAACATGGAATCGGACGGCAAAGGCCGTGTGCGTCTGGAATACCGCATTCCTGCGCGTGGTCTGATCGGCTTCCAGGGCGAGTTCATGACCCTGACCCGTGGTACCGGCTTGATGAGCCACGTGTTCGACGCGTACGCTCCGGTCGACAACACCAAGGGCGAAATGGCCGGCCGCCGCAACGGCGTGCTGATCTCGCAGGACGACGGCGCCGCCGTTGCCTACGCCATCTGGAAACTGCAGGATCGCGGCCGTATGTTCGTGGTCCACAACGACCCCGTGTACGAAGGCATGATCATCGGTATCCACTCGCGCGACAACGATCTGGTCGTCAACCCGATCAAGGGCAAGCAGCTGACCAACGTGCGTTCGTCGGGTACCGACGAAGCGGTGCGCCTGGTGCCGCCGGTTCAGATGTCGCTGGAATACGCGGTTGAATTCATCGCCGACGACGAACTGGTCGAAATCACGCCAAAATCGATTCGTCTGCGCAAGCGCTACCTGAAAGAGCACGAGCGTAAGAAGGCATCGCGCGACAGTTAATCTGCGCCACAGAGAAGAACCCCGACCGCTTTGGCGCCGGGGTTTTTTTTCGTTGAAACAGATTCAATTGCGTTTTAACCTAGGCTGCGGTAATTTGATGCATGGCAGCATAAATCAGTATTGAGGAGTCTCAAGGTGAGTAACGAAAAGTTGAATCCGTGGTCCGCTTGGCCGACCAATCCGTTTGCACTGGCCCAGCAGGCGACCGATTACTGGGTCGATGCCGTTCAGCGCAGCGTACTGTTCATGGACGTGCTGCGCCAGCGCGGCGACGAGCGCAACCTTCGTACCGAAGAGACCGCGCCGCATGTGCTGAGCTTCGCCTTCGAGGTCATCATGGACGGCCGCGACCTCGCGCGGCCCTGCAATTACGGCCTGTGCTACATCGCGCCGCCGGACGGCGTGATTCCGGACGCCACCAAGCGTCCGTTCATCGTCTTCGACCCGCGCGCCGGCCATGGCCCCGGCATCGGCGGCATGAAGCAGGACAGTGAGATCGGCGTCGTGCTCAAGGCCGGCCACCCGTGCTATTTCGTCGGCTTTCTGCCGAAGCCGGTGCCGGGCCAGACCATCGAGGACGTGTGCCGGGCCGAAGCCCAATTCATCGCCAGGGTGGCCGAGCTGCATCCGCAGGCCGATGGCAAGCCTGCGCTGATCGGCAACTGCCAGGCCGGCTGGCAAATCATGATGACCGCCGCGCTGCAACCGGACCTGGTCGGCCCGCTGGTGCTGGCCGGTGCGCCGCTGTCGTACTGGGCCGGCGTGCGCGGCAAGAACCCGATGCGCTATCTTGGCGGCGTGCTCGGCGGCACCTGGGCGACGACGTTGGCGGGCGACCTGGGCAACGGCATTTTCGACGGCGCGCAGCTGGTCGAGAATTTCGAGAAAATGAATCCGTCGAACACGATGTGGAGCAAGAACTACAACGTCTATTCGAAGATCGACACCGAAGCGGCGCGCTTCCTGGAATTCGAGCGCTGGTGGGGCAATCCGGTGCTGCTCAACGCCGGCGAGATGCAGTACATCGCCGACTCGCTGTTCGTCGGCAACCGCCTGAGCGATGCCGCGCTGATGGACAGCGACGGCCACCGCATCGACCTGCGCAATATCAAGTCGCCGATCGTCGTGTTCTGCTCATGGGGCGACGACATCACGCCGCCGCAGCAGGCGCTCGGCTGGGTGCTGGACCTGTACGAGGACGACGACGCGCTGGTCGCTGGCGGCCAGACCATCATCTATTCGATGCACCAGAGCATAGGCCACCTCGGCATCTTCGTGTCCGCCTCGGTGGCCAACAAAGAGCATGAGGAATTCACCGCCGCCATGGACATGATCGACATCATGCCGCCGGGCCTGTACGAGGCGGTGTTCCTCGACAAGGACGAGGAAATGCTGCAAGCGGAAATCGCCGCCGGCGACATGATGGGCGGCGACTACGTGATGCGATTCGAGCGGCGCGGCCTGGACGCGCTGCGCGCGCTGGGCGGCAACGATGCCGAGGACGAACGCCGCTTCGCCACCGTGGCGCGGGTGTCGGAAATCAACCAGGGACTGTACCGCACCTTCGCCAGTCCGCTGATCAAGAGCTTGGTGACGGAGGAGAGCGCCGAGAAGCGGCGCCAGATGCATCCACTGCGGCTGCGTTACACCGCGTTCTCCAGCAAGAACCGGCTGCTTGACGGCATCCCGGCGCTGGCCGAAAAAGTGCGCGCGCAGCGGCGCCCGGTGGCCAAGGACAACATTTTCCTGCAGATGCAGGAGCATATGTCGAAGCAGATCGTCGCCACGCTGGACAAGTTCCGCGACGCGCGCGACGAGGCCACCGAAAAGGTCTTCCTCAACGTGTATGGCTCGCCGGTGTTGCAGGCGCTGGTCGGCCTGCGTTCCGAGGCCGGCGCGCCGCGCCGCATCGGCCGCGATCTGGCGCACGAGGCGGTGCTGACCGCGCACCGCACGGCGGCGGCCAGCCGGACCGCCGAGGGCGGCGCGACCGAAGCGATCATTCGCGGCTTGCTGTACATCTACCGCAGCCCGGAAATGAGCGCGGCCGACGAGCGCGCCTTCGCGACGATCCGCCAGTTGCGCTTGCGCACCTCGAACGATGAAGAGATGAGCGTGACGCACTTCAAGACCATTTTGCGCGAGCAGTATTTGATGCTGCAAGTGGACGAGGAAAAGGCGATGCGCGACTTGCCGTTGCTGCTGCCGGAAGAGCCGGAAGCGCGCGCGGCGGCGCTGGGTATCGTGCGGCAGGTGGCCGGCGCCACGGGCACCTTGGTCGGCGACGGCGCGGTGCGGCTGGAGCGCGTGGCCGAGATGTTCGGCCCGCATGCGCCGAAGCTGGCCGTGGTGAGCGAGAAGAAAAAGAAGGCGTAATCAAACGGCCGCGTCCGCTCAAACCGGACGCAGCTCTTTTTGCATGAACACGCTGAGCGGGTCGTCGCGGTAGTCGCCGTACGGGCCGCATACCTTGAAGCCGTGGCGCTCGTACAGCCGCAACGCCTCGGGCTGGGCCGGGCCGCTTTCCAGTACCATTTGTCGACAGCCCGCGTCGACGGCGGCTTGCTCCAACAGACTGAGCAAACCATGCGCCGTTCCTTTGCCGCGTCCCGCCGGCTGCACGTACATCCGCTTGATCTCGCCATATTCCTTCGTTA
>DASVTJ010000786.1:0-4101 GCA_036387635.1 Duganella sp. | reverse complement strand
CCGGCGGGCGTGAGCAGCAACGTCGTGCAGCCTTCGGTCCGGCAACCGAACGCGACGATTTGGCCGCGGTTGTTGATGTCCCAGGCTTCCGGTATGGTCCAGCCGGATGCCGGATCGATCAGGGAGTTGAGGTCTTGCATCCTTCCGTCCCTGTAGATGAACGCATGCGTGTCGTAGGTGGTGTTGCTGTAAGTCGACCAGCCGACGATCTGGCCTTGGTTGTTGATGCCGGTGGCGATGCTTTGCGGACCGGCGAGCGTGCCGAGGTCTTGCATCGTGCCGTTGACATAAAGGAAGGCATGGCCTTGGCCGCTGGCAGTTTCGGCGTAGCCGACGATGCGGCCGGGGTCGTTGATGGCCAGCGCGCTGCTGTTCCTGCCGCCCAGCGTGCCCAGGTCCCGCATGCGGGTGCCATCATGGAAGAAGGCATGCATGGTCATCGAGACGTCGTTGCTGGTGGTGGACGCGCCAACCACGTCGCCGCGCGCGTTGATGTCGCGGCCGTAGCTGGTGGGGCCGCCCAGCGTGCCCAGATCGGTGAACGTGCCGCGCGTGTAGCGGTAGGCGTGCTGCATGTTGTCGGTGGTTGTCGAGCTGCCGGTGATCTGGCCGGCATTGTTGATCGCCTCGGCATCGGAATAGGTGCCGCCCAAGGTGCCGATATCGCGCATGCTCCCATTGGTGTACAGAAAGCCATGGAGCTGGCCGGCACTGTTGAACGAGCTGCCGACCACGTCGCCACGCTCGTTGATGCCGAGTCCGATGCTGTAGCCGCCCCCCAGACTGCCCAGCGGCGTGATCGTGCCCCTGCTGTACAGCGCCGCCTGCCCGACTCCCGCCGGCGTAAGGACTGTACCGGCGATTTGACCGGCGTTGTTGACCTCCAGGCCGTAGAAGGGCGCCGCCGGACTACCCACCACCGTGATGTTATAGCGGTCCTGGGCTTGGGTCTGCGCGGCCGCGGCCAGCAGCACCAGCAGCGGCAGCCGCCGCAACAGCAGTGGTTTCTTCGATAGGTAAGCCATGATGTGTTCCTCCAGTTGGGGTGGGGTGGTCAACCGGGTATCCGGAAGACCGGTGGTGCGCGGTGCATGCGAAGCGACATCGCCAGCATCGCCAGGCCGCACAGCAGCGTGGCCCAGGCCGACGGCTCGGGCACGGCGGCGACCGCCAGGTCCAGCCGCAGCGAGACGCATTCGCCGGCGCGGCAGCCGGCGGCGGCGATCTGCCCGTGGTCGTTGATGTCGTAAGCGAAGTGGATGGTCCAGCCCAGCGCCGGGTCGATCAGCGAGTTCAGATCGTGCATGTTGCCGTCGCTGTACAAAAAGGCGTGGCTGGCGGCGTCGCCGAAGACGTTGGAGGTGCCCACCACCTGATTGGCGTTGTTGATGCCGTTGGCGAAGCTGTCGGTGCCGCCGAGCGTGCCGAGGTCTTGCAGCACGCCACCGGCGTACAGGAACGCGTGGTCGGCGGCGTTGTCGGCGGTCGCGGCGTAGCCGACCGCGTGGCCGGCGTCGTTGATCGCCCACGCGGCGCTGAGGTCGCCGCCGAAGGTGCCCAGGTCGCGCATGCCTTGGTGGTCGTAGATGAAGGCGTGCAGGGCGCCGATTTCCTCGTTGATGGAGGAGTTGCCGACGACATGGCCGTGACGGTTGATGCCGAAGGCGCCGCTGATGTTGCCGCCCAGCGTGCCGAGGTCGTGCATCGTTCCGGACGCATACCGGAAGGCGTGCCATTGGTTATCCACATTGGCGGCGCTGCCGACGATTTGGCCGGCGTTGTTGATGCCCGCCGCCGTCGACTCGTCGCCGCCCAAGGTACCGATATCGTTCATGGCGCCGTTGGCATAAAGGAATGCGCGCCTGTTGTTGTCGGCCGTGGTCGACATGCCGACCACGTGGCCGGCGTCGTTGACGCCGGCGCCGGAACTCTCGACGCCTCCAAGCGTGCCCAGCCTGGAGAAGGCGCCGTTCGCGTAGAGAAAAGCTTGCGGCGTGTCGACATCTCGGACGACGCCGGCGATATCGCCGAGGCCGTTGATCGCCAAACCGTCGGTTCCCGCGCCGCCGATCTCGACCACGGTGTAGCGCGCGGCCAGGGGTGACACCGGCCCCGCCTTCGCCGCACCGCCTGCGAACGCCAGCGATACCAAGCACAGCGACGACAACAGCAGTGACATCAGAAAAATATTGCGCTTGCGGTCCATGTCACATGCTCCGGTGCGTTGATCGGTTAGCTATCAGATTAGTAGCTAACGCTAAAACGCCTCTGCGGAAGATCAAGCGGACGCCAGTGCCGTCGTTGCTGGGCCCTTGGGTCGCGGCATCATTTTTCAGGTCAATATTTACGGGCAATCACAGCAGGGTGATGTCGTCGTCGAGCTCGTTTGGATTGCGATCGGAGGCGGGCAGGTGGCGCGCCAGTTCCTGCGAGATGGCGCCAATGCCGGCCAGCGCGCCGGCTTCATAACGACCATGGCTGAACGCTTCCTGCATGGTCTGCGCGATGCGCAGCCAGGTGCCATTGGCCGTGCGCAAATTGATGCCGCGGTCGGCGACGATTTCGATGGCGCGGTCGGCCAGCAACACGTACACCAGTACGCCGCTGTTGTCGTCGGTGTCCCAGACGCGCAGGTCGGAAAACACTTCCAGCGCGCGCTCGCGGGCGCTGACGCCGCGCAGCACCCGCAGCGGCGGCAGCGCCGCTTCGATGGCGAAGCGGATCTCGCCGCGGTGCGTGGTTTCGGACGCGCTGATGGCTCCCTTGAGCGCGGCGATGCACGATGGCGGAAAGTAGCGGTTGACGGTGGCGCGGCTGGTCAGCAAGTGACGCGCGAGGCGCTTGAATAACATCGTCACCACCTGCCCGAGGCGCCGCCGCCGCCGAAGCTGCCGCCACCGCCACCCCAGCCGCCGAGACCGCCGCCCAAGCCGCCGCCACCCCAGCCACCACGGCCGGGTATGCCCATGCCGCCGCCGAGATACGTGCCCGGCAGCGCGGAGCGGCCCCCACCGATCAGCGTGAACAGAAAAACGACGAGACCGGCGCCCACCGCGATCAAGGCGGTGCCGGCCAGCAGCCACGCCATCACGCCGACGAGGCCGCCGGTCAGCGTGGCACCGGCTACGCGACCCAGCAACGCGCGCAAGATGCCGCCCGCCGCCAGCGCCGCCAGCAACAGAAAGGGCAAGGATGACGCGGCCGGCGCGGCCGTCCCAGGTGCCGCGCGCGCGGCCGGCAGCGGTTCACCTTCGATCACCCGCATCATGCGGTCGACGCCGGCATCGATGCCGCCAGCCAGGTCGCCTTGCCGGAAGCGCGGAACGATAACCTCGTCGATGATGCGTTTGCTGGTGGCGTCGTTGAGCGCCCCTTCGAGTCCATAGCCGACCTCGATGCGCACCGTCCGGTCATCCTTGGCGACGACCAGAATGGCGCCGTCGTCGATCCTGGCGCGGCCGATTTTCCATTGTTCGGCGACGCGGATCGCAAACTGGTCGATGGTTTCGGGTTGCGTGGTCGGCACGATCAGCACGGCGATCTGGCTGCCCTTGCGCGCTTCGAATTCGCGCAGCCGGGCTTCCAGCCGCGACGCCTGTTCGACGCTCAGCGTGACAGTCAGGTCGGTCACGGGCCGCGTCAGCGGAGGAATTTTTAGCACCGTATTTTGTGCGAAGGCCTGCGCCAGCAGGAAAACGGACATCAGTAGCGACAGCGCCAACGCATGCCACAACAAGAACGTAATGCAGGTCCGGCACGACGGACGCGGCGTGATGTCAGCGCGCATGTCATTGCCCCGGCGGCGATTGCGGCGATGGCAGTGAAGGGGGCGACGGCGACGGCGTCGGTCGCGGCGCCGGGTCGAAATTCACCCTGGGCGCTTCGGCCACCGCGCTCTCGTTGGCGACGGTAAAGTTCGGCTTGACGTCATAGCCGAAAGCCATTGCCGTGAGGTTGCTCGGGAACGAGCGCACGGTGACGTTGTAGTCCTGCACCGCCTGGATATAGCGGTTGCGGGCGACTGTGATGCGGTTTTCCGTCCCCTCCAGCTGCGCCTGCAGATCGCGGAAGTTGGCGTCCGCCTTCAACTGCGGATAGTTT
>DASVTJ010000785.1:0-3619 GCA_036387635.1 Duganella sp. | reverse complement strand
CGGTTCTGCTCCAGCGCCGGCATGAACGACGCCGGCCCCAGGACGCCATGGAGCGGATGGCGCCAGCGCGCGAACATCTCCAGTCCCTTGACCTGCCCGGTCGCCAGTTCGATCATCGGCTGGAAGAAGGGATCGAACTCGCGCGCCTGCAAGCCCGCGCCCACTTCGGCGAACGACATCGGCTGGACCTTGGCGGTGGCGGCGTGCGGCGCGCGCGGTTGCAGATGATTGGCGACCAAGGTTTCGACCTGGCTGGCGGCGACCGGCTTGCCGATCGCGCCCAGCACATTGACGCCGTAGGCGTCGGCCATGGTCTCGACCGAGAACAGCACCGCGCTGGTCTGCGCGCCGACGACGATGATGCCGGCGCCGCTGCGCGCCTCTCCAAGGCGGCGTATCAATTCCAGCGCGTCCATGCCGGGTAACGCAAGGTCGATGACCGCGATATCGACCGCGGGCGTGATGCCGGCGCTGAAATGGCGCAGCGCGGTGTGGCCGTCGGGCGCCTGCGTGATGCGGCCGACGCCGAGATGGACCAGGATGTCGGCCAGTGCGTGTCGTTGAAGCTGATCCCCTTCCGCTACCAGAAAGTGCAACTGCGCGATACCCATGGCGGCTCCAATCAAACGTTATAGCTGATTTTGCCTGACTTGTTCGAAAAAGCATACCGCCGCGCAGGCGGCCACGTTGAGCGACTCGACCTGGCCCAGGTGCGGGATCACCACCTGATGGGTCGCCATCGACAGCAAGTCGTCCGCCACACCCTGCCCCTCGTGGCCGAACAGCCACGCCACCGGCTGGCGCAGGTCCACGTCGTACAGGCGCCGGGTGGCGTAGCCGCTGGTCGCCAGCGACGTCACCTTCGACGACGACACCAGCGCCGACAGGTCGACGTTTTCAAAAATATCGAGCACAAAGTGCGCACCCATCGCCGCCCGCAGTACCTTGGGCGACCAGCAGAACGCGGTGCCGGCGCTGCAATACACTTGCGTGATGCCAGCCGCTGCGGCGCTGCGCAGGATCGAGCCGACGTTGCCGGGGTCTTGCACGTTATCGAGCAGCACAGCCGATAAGGCCAGCGGTTCGGTGACGGCGCGCTCCGGCGTCGGCACCAAAAACATCACGCCGACGCCATGTTCGACCTGGCTGACGGCGTTGTACATCGCATCGGGCAGCGCCAGCAGGTGCGCATGGCGCGCTTCCAGCTGGCCGACGATGTCCATCACTTCCGGATTTTGCAGCGCCGTTTCGCTGACCACGCATTGCTCCGGCAGGCCGCGCAATTGCAGGTAAGCCTGGCACAGATGCACGCCGTCCAACAAGGTGCGGCCGGACTTGCGGCGCGCCTGTGAACTGCCGGCCAGCTTGACCAGTTCCTTGTACTGCGCGTTGTCGCGCGAGGTGATGGTTTTCATGCGTAGCCTTCGGCCGGCAGCAGCTGCATGGTCTGTGATGTTTGCATCGTTTGCGTAATCTGCACATTGCCCCCCGTTTGCACCGTTCGCACGGTCTCCACGATGCCAATGCGGGTCGCGTGCAGCGCCAGCACGTCGCGCACCGGCGCGAACGAACGGCGGTGCACAGGACAGGCGCCATGCTCGCGCAGCCGCTCCATGTGCAGCGCGGTACCGTAACCCTTGTGCTGGTCGAAGCAGTAATGCGGATACCGCGCGTGCAGCGCCACCAGCGCGGCGTCGCGCGCGGTCTTGGCCAGGATCGACGCCGCCGATATCGCATCGACCTTGTCGTCGCCGCCGATGACGGCGATGCTGTGGATCTTCATGACCGGGCAGCGGTTGCCGTCGATCAGCGCGAGCGTCGGAACAGTCTTGAGCGCCTCCACCGCGCGCCGCATCGCCAGCATCGACGCCTGCAAAATGTTGAGCTGATCGATTTCTTCTTCCGACGCCTCGGCGATGGCCCACGCCAGCGCCTGCGCCTTGATCAACGGCGCCAGCAGATCGCGCTTGGCCTCGGTCAGTTTTTTAGAGTCGCGCAGGCCCGCGATGGGCCGCGAGACGTCGAGGATGACGGCGGCGGCGAACACCGGGCCGGCCAGCGGCCCACGACCCGCTTCGTCGACGCCGCAAATAATCTCGTCGGGCGAATCGGGCAAGTCGTCGAACAGCCCTGGATTTTGATTTTTCACTTTGATTCTCTACGTTGATACGCTACTTGGATATGACCTTGAGCACCGCCGCCGCGCTCTCCGCCGCGCTGTTGCGCAGCAGGCTTTGATGCATGTCGCCGAAGCGCTGCACCAGTTTCAGGCGATGCGGCACATCGCTCAGCTGCTTCCACATCGCGTCGGCCAGGCCCTGCGGGCTGGCCGCGTCCTGCAGCATCTCCGGCACCAGATATTCGCGCGCCAGGATGTTCGGCAATCCGATCCACGGCTGGTAGCCGAAGTGGCGCAGTATCTGGTATTCGGCCGCCATCATTTTATACGCGATCACCATCGGCTTCTTGAACAGCGCCACCTCCAGCGACGCCGTGCCCGATGCCACCAGCACCGCGTCGGCGGCGGCGATGGCGGTGTGCGACTGGCCGTCGAGCAGCTGCACTTCGACGTCCTGCAGCCCGGCCTGCGCCACCAGCTCGAGGAAGTACCGGCGCTGGCGCTCGCCCGCCATCGGCGCGACGAAACGCAGCGAGCGGTCGCGCGCCTTGAGCAGTTTGGCGGCGCCAATGAAGGCCGCCGTGTTGTACTTCAGCTCCGACATGCGGCTGCCCGGCATGATGGCCACCACGTTGGCGTCTTCCGGCAGGCCGAGAACGCGGCGCGCGGCCGCTTCGTCCGGCGCCATCGGAATCAGCTCGGCCAGCGGATGGCCGACATAGCTGACCGGCACGCCGGCCTTGCGGTAGATCTCTTCCTCGAACGGGAACACCACCAGCATGTGCGACACCGCCCTGATGATTTTCTTGATGCGGCCGCCGCGCCAGGCCCAGATCTGCGGTCCGACGTAATGGATGGTCGGAATACCGGCGTCCTTGAGCTGCATTTCCAGTCCGAGATTAAATCCCGGATAGTCGGCGCCGATGAAGGCGGCCGGTCGTTCGGCCAGCAGCTGGTCGCGCAGCTGATTTTGAATCCGCTTAATTTCGGGATAGCGCGGGATCACGGCCAGCAGGCCGCGCACGGTCAGCTTGTCCATCGGGTAGTGCGACTCGAAACCCTGCGCCATCATATGCTCGCCGCCGATGCCGTGGAAGCGCGCGTGCGGCAGATGCGGACGCAGTCCCGATAGCAGGCGCGCGGCCAGCACGTCGCCCGAAGGCTCGCCGGCCACGATCGCCACAGATAGCGGCGACCGCGCGCTCATAACAGTATCAGCGGACGATGCCACGGCTGGCGACGTTGAGAAATTCGCGCATCGAGCGAATGTGCTCGGCGGCGGCGGGCGTGGATTGTTCCTCGGCCAGCAGCGCGGCCTTGGCCTCTTCCAGCGTCAGGCCGGAACGGTAAATCAGCTTATAGGCGGTGCGGATGCCGTTGATCTGCTCGCGCGTGAAGCCGCGCCGTTTCAGCCCCTCGATATTCACGCCGTGCGCCTGCGCCGGGTTACCGTTCAATAGCACGAACGGCGGCACGTCCTGCGTCAGCGAGGTGCTCATG
>DASVTJ010000784.1:0-1625 GCA_036387635.1 Duganella sp. | reverse complement strand
GCCGCGCGAATGGCGGCCGCTGATCTATTGCTGGCGCGGCGGCAACCGCAGCGGCGCGATGGCGCACGTCCTGGCCAAGGTCGGCTGGCCGGTGGTGCAGCTCGACGGTGGCTACAAGGCCTTCCGCGCCCACGTCAACGCCGCGCTGGAGGTGGCGCCGCCGCTGCGCTTCAAGGTCGTGTGCGGCACCACCGGCAGCGGCAAGAGCCGCCTGCTGGAGGTGTTGCACGCACACGGCGCGCAGGTGCTCGACCTGGAACAGCTGGCCGCGCACCGGGGTTCGGTGCTGGGCGACCTGCCGAGCCATCCGCAGCCGAGCCAGAAGGCGTTCGAGACCGCGATCTGGGGGACGCTGCGCCGCTTCGATCCGGCGCTGCCGGTGTTTGTGGAGTCGGAGAGCAAGAAGGTCGGCAACCTGCGGGTGCCGACCGCGCTGATGGACACGATGCGCGCGGCCGATTGCATCGCCCTGACGTTGTCGCGCGCCAACCGCGTACGCCTGCTGATGGAGGATTACCAGCACTTCCTGGTCAGTCCGGCGTCGCTCAACGAGCAGCTGGAACATCTGGCGGCGTTGCACGGGCGCGAAACGATCAACCGCTGGCAATCGCTGTCGGACTTCGGGCATATGGCGCCGCTGGTCGAGGAATTGCTGGAGCGCCATTACGATCCGGCATACCTGCGCTCGATCGACCGCAATTTCGTCAGGTACAACCAGGCCACGCCGCTGGCGCTGGACGACATCGATGCCACAGCATTCGACAAAGCGGCCCGCCATCTGATCGCCAATACGTTGTAATCCAGGGTCAGGTCCGCCATTTCTACACGGGCTCAGCGGCGCGGTTGGCGACGAATGGCGGATGGTGGATTACGGTGCGCTCATCCGCCCTATGTGACACTTCGCCGGCACTTCGCTATTTCAGGCTTTAGTTAACGAAAAAGCCCCGAACGTTTTTGGCGTTCGGGGCTTTTCTGTTTGCTGCAATGAATCTTATTTGACTTCGGTCACCGTGGCGGTCTGGATCGGCTTGATGATCTTGACCTTGGCGCGCTGCTTCAGCAGCTGGATGTATTCATACATCTCTTGCTGGGCGACGATGGTGGCGATCTGCTCGGCTTCCGACTTGCGGCGCTCTTCGTCTTGCACCGCCGGCTGCTGCACCTTGGCAATGCGGTAGATGCCGTAACCCATGCCTGGCACGTCGACGCCCACGTAGGCCGGCAGCTTGCTGGTGTCGGCTTTCATGACTTCCTGCATGGCCAGACCGTTAATGCCTTCAGGCTTGGCGCGCGAGACCAGCTTGGCCGCGCCAAAGCCGGTGGCGTCGCCCGATTTCTTCAATGCGGCCAACTTGTCGGCGCCGGCCTTGGCGGCCAGCTTGGCGGCCTCTTCCATCGTCACACGTTGACGGATCGCGGCATCGACCTCGGCCAGCGGACGCTTGGCGGCCGGCTTGAATTCGACGATACGGCCGGCGATCAAAGTGCTCGGCGCGGTCTCGACCGCTTCGGTGTTGCGCTTGCTGCTGATCGAGTCGTTCGAGAACAGCGCGGCCAGGAACTTGGCGTTGTTGTAAGGCGCCGGGCCGGCCATCGGCGACGGCGTGCGCGAGACGTTGGCGGCC
>DASVTJ010000783.1:0-2627 GCA_036387635.1 Duganella sp. | reverse complement strand
ACGGTGGTCTTCACCCCGCACGAAATCAGTTTCGCGCCATATTGTTCGGCTTCGTCGCGCAGCGGATCGTCTTCGGAAGACAGGATCAACGCCGGCGGCAGGTTTTTCAAACGGCTCGATTGCAGCGGCGACGCATACGGGTGCGTGCGGTCGGCGGCATTCGGCAGGTAGCCGCGGTAGGCCGCCGCGCAGGCGTCGGCCACGTCCATCAGCTCCGGCCCCTGCTTCATGTCGCGCATCGAGCAGGTGGTCAGGCCCGGGTCGAGCATCGGCATGATCAGGATCTGGCCGGCCAGCGCGGGGCCGCCGCGGTCGCGCGACATCAGCGCGCACACCGCCGCCAGATTCGCGCCCGCTTCGATCCCGGCCACCATCAACTGCTTGCCGCTCCAACCGAGTTTGCCCTTGTGCTTCTTGGCCCAGGTCAGCACCGCATGGGCGTCTTCCACCGCCGCCGGAAACGGCTGCACGCAGGCCAGCGTGTAGCCCGAGGCCAGCACCGCCATCTCGGGATGGTCGTCGGCCATATGGCGCAGGAATATGTCGGCGTCTTCCAGGTCGCCGCCGACAAAGCCGCCCGCGTGGAAAAACACGGTCAGCATATCGCGCTTGGCGCCGCCGACGTCGCCGCTGGTGTACAGACGCGCTGGCAGCGGGCCTTCGGCGCCGCCCACTTCGAGGCTGCGGACCTTCAGGCTGTCCGACAGCTGCGGCAGCGCTTCGTCCTGCGGCTTGGTGCTCACTGGCGCACCGTCAGCGCGGGCGTGTCGGCGCAGGCGAGCACCTCGCCGCTGGCCACTTCGGTCAGGGCACGAACGCCGCTCACTTCGGCCTTGGCCGCCTGCGAGTAGACATCGGTATAGACGACGCCCGCCAGCGCGAACGATGTCAGCGCGATCGCAACCGTTGCAAAAATTCCGTCCCGATATTTCATGATGATTCCTTCCGTCGTGGTGTGACAACTTGCCATCCGCACCGGAACAGATAAACTTTCCTTTGTGCAGTACAGCAATCTTAAACTTGTTCTACAATCCGATAAATAGGGCAAATTCGAATTGATTGTTCAGGATCCGGAACAATGAGGGGCACAAATGAATAAACTACAAGCGATGGAAGTGTTTGTCAGCGTGGTCGACGCCGGCGGCTTCACGCGCGCGGCGGAAAAGATGCAACTGCCCAAGGCCACGGTGTCGACGCTGATCCAGTCGCTGGAGGCGGCGTTGGCCGTCAAGTTGCTGCACCGGACCACGCGCCATGTCAGCGTCACCGCCGACGGCGCGGCCTATTACGAGCGTTGCCTGCGGATTTTGTCGGACGTGCGCGACGCCGAGGAATCGCTGTCGCGCACCCGTTTGAGTCCCAGCGGAAGGCTGCGGGTCGACGTGCCCACCGGGCTGGCCGCGACGGTGCTGGTGCCGGCGCTGTCCGATTTTTTCACGCGCTACCCGGACATCCAGCTGGAGATGGGCTGTGGCGACCGCCCCGTCGACCTGGTCGAGGAAGGCGTCGATTGCGCGGTGCGCGCCGGGCGGCTGGTCGACGCCAACCTGATCGCGCGCCGGGTCGGCATCCTGAACTTCGTCACCTGCGCCACGCCCGGTTACCTGGACCGCTACGGGCGCCCCAGCCATCCCGATGAACTGGTGCGCCACCTGTGCGTTAACTATTTCTCATCGAAGACCGGTAAAATCCTCGACTGGGATTTCTCGCGCGGCACCGAGCGGGTGCAGGTCGCCCTGCCCGGCAAGGTCGCCCTCAACGACAGCGCCGCCTACACGTCGGCCGGGCTGGCCGGGCTGGGCATCGTGCAGATGCCGACTTTTTTGCTGGAGCCGATGCTCGACGACGGCAGCTTCGAGCAGGTGCTGCCGGAATGGAGTTCCGACTCGATACCGATCCACGTGGTCTATCCGCAAAACCGCCACCTGTCGGCCAAGGTGCGGGTGTTCGTCGAGTGGGTCGCCGAACTGTTGTCCAACCACCCAGGCATGCGCCTGCCGAAAGCACCACCACCGGCGGCGCGCGCCGCATCCTTTGAGGTTGCCATATGACTGAAGCACACCGGACTGAAGCACACCGGACCGAAACACACCGCATCGTTTTCCTCGACCGCGACAGCCTGATCGCCAACGTGCGCAAGCCGTCGTTCGCGCACGAGTGGAGCGAGTATCCCGCCACCAGGGCGGGCGACGCCGCGCCGCGCCTGCGCGACGCCAGCGCCACCATCGCCATCACCAACAAGGTGCCGCTGCGCGCCGACGACCTGGCGCAACTGCCGGACCTGAAGATGATCGCGGTGGCCGCCACCGGCACCGACATCGTCGATCTGCAAGCCTGCCGCGAGCGCGGCATCGTCGTCGCCAACATCCGCAACTACGCGGTCAACACGCTGCCGGAGCACACCTTCGCGCTGATCCTGGCGCTGCGCCGCCAACTGGTGGCCTACCGCCAGGACATCGAGGCCGGACTGTGGCAACAGTCGGAGCGATTCTGCCTGTTCGGCCATCCGATCGCCGATCTGGCGGGCAGCCGCCTGGGGCTTGCCGGCTATGGCGCGCTGGGTCGATCGGTGGCGCGGATCGCGGGCGCATTCGGCATGGAGGTGTGCGTGTTCAACCGCTCGCCGG
>DASVTJ010000782.1:0-19252 GCA_036387635.1 Duganella sp. | reverse complement strand
TTGACGCCGTCCGGCGACGCGCCCGACTTTCCCATCAAGTCCGGCTTCTGTTTGGATGTATCCACAATATTTCCTCCGAATTTGATCTGGTCTTTCACGCCGGCCGTCCATCGGGCCTACGATGAAACTTTGTTGACCCGGTCGCTTGCCAGTGTCCGTCCGGCCGCCAGAACTTGCTTTGACGGAGCGCACCATGTTTCTCTTTTCAGTGTTGATGTTTTTCGTGTTCGCCTGTGTTGGCGCCTGGCTGCTGCTGTTTCCGGCGGGGCGCGACCTGGTGGCGCATTCGGCCAGCGCGATCGGGCGCCGCCTGGAGCGGCGGTTGCGGCGCGATTATCAACAGGGCACGCAACAGGCGTCGGCGCTGGGCCGCGGCGCGCGCGGCGGCGTTGGCGGCGTGTGGCGTTTCGTGCGGCGGCGCTACCTGCTGATCCTGGCCGTCGCTGTGGTGATGACGGTGCCGCCGCTGCTGGCGCTGATGCTCAGCAGTCGGAGCATGCTGGGCGGGTACAGCGGCACCGCCCACGTCGTCAACGACCAGATCGCCGACCTGCTCAAGGGCGAGCAACTGGTGGCGCCGGCGCCGCTGCCGCCGTTGATGTTTACGACGGCGGAGGTGACCTTGGTGCGGCCCATGCTCGATAGCGCCAACCGCAACTGGCAGTTGCTCGACCCCGTTTTTTCACAGCGCATGCTGTTGGTGTTTCGCATCATGAAGGAGCGCCACGGTTACGACATGGCGATCCTGGAGGGTTACCGCAGTCCCGAGCGCCAGAACGCGCTGGCGGCGGCCGGCGCCAACGTCACCAACGCCAAGGCGTTCCAGAGCTATCACCAGTTCGGGCTTGCGGCCGACTGCGCGTTCCTGCGCGACGGCAAGCTGGTGATTTCCGAAAAAGATCCGTGGGCCATGCGCGGATACAAGCTGTACGGAGAAGTGGCCGAGTCGGTCGGGCTGACGTGGGGCGGGCGCTGGACGATGATGGATTTCGGCCACACCGAACTGCGTGTGGCGGGCACCGTGCGCAAATAACGGTCGGTGGGGAAATTGTTGTTCTCGCTCAAGAATTCGCGGCATCGTTGGTGGCACCATTGATCGGTCCGCCGTCCTCTCAAGCGCTGTCGCCCAAGCCCTGACCGAATTATGATGCGAAAAATCTGGTACTTCCTGACCGACACTCGTCACCTGACGATCCTTGGTTTGACCGCGATGGCGGGGATCTTTTATCTGGGCGCGCAAGTGATGGAACTGGCGCTGATCTGGGCCATTGCCGCCACCGCCGTCTTGCTGGCGCTGGCCGGCCTGGTGTGGCTATGGCGCGTGCTGCGCGCCAGGCGCGAGTCGGCCCGGCTGGCAGACGCCATCGGCACGCAGGCGGTGGCCGAGGTGATGCCGCGCGACCAGGCCGGCGCCGAGGTCAAGGCGATCCGCGAAGGCCTGTTGAAGGCGATCGAGACGATCAAGGGCTCTAAGCTGGGCATCGTCTCCGGCACGCGCGCCTTGTACGAGCTGCCGTGGTACATGATCATCGGGAATCCGGCCGCCGGCAAAAGCACGGCGGTCACCAACTCCGGTTTGCAATTCCCCTTCGCCGACGGCAAAGTGGTGCAGGGCGTCGGCGGCACGCGCAACTGCGATTGGTTCTTTACGCCGGACGGCATTTTGCTCGACACGGCGGGCCGCTACTCGGTCATGGACGAGCATCGCGACGAGTGGTTCGGCTTTCTCGATTTGCTGAAGAAGTACCGCCGCCGCGCGCCGATCAACGGCATCCTGATCGCGGTCAGCGTCGCCGAGTTGCGCGGCGACGACCCCGAGGCGGGCATCAAGCTGGCGCTCAGTTTGCGCAAGCGCGTGCAGGATCTGATCGAGCGGCTGGAAGTGTTCGCGCCGGTGTACGTGGTGTTCACCAAGACCGACTTGATCGCCGGCTTCGGCGAGTTTTTCGCGCAGGCCGAACGCGGTGAGCGCGAGCGCGTGTGGGGCGCGACGATGCCGTACAAACGCAAGGCGAGCAGCCAGCAGTTGATGGCGTTCTTCGATCAGAGTTTCGATGAGTTGTGCGACGGTCTGAAGGAGCTAAGCCTGGCCAACATGAGCCAGCAGCGGCGCGAGCGCATGGAGCCGGGCGTGTTCACCTTCCCGTTGGAGTTCGCGACGATCAAGGCGCCGCTGCGGGCATTCCTGGCGACGCTGTTCGAGGAAAATCCATTCCAGTTCAAGCCCGTATTCCGTGGTTACTACTTCACCAGCGCGCTGCAAGAGGGCATGCCGGTCAGCGAGCAGTCGCAGAGGGTCTCCAAACGCTTCGCCCTGTCGGTGCCCAACACGCCGGCCGTCGCCGGCGCCGGGCAATCGGGCTTTTTCCTGCTTAATCTGTTCCGCAAGGTGATTTTCGCCGACAAGGATTTGGTGTCGCAGTATGCCAGCAAGCATAAGGCGCGCTTGATGTATGCCGCCTTCTTCGGCGTGGTGCTGCTGCTTGGTGCGTCGCTGGGAGGATGGAGCTGGTCGTACATGGGCAACCGTCAATTGGTCAGCAACGTGCAGGCCGATCTCGATAAGGTGATCAAGCTGCAGGACAAGCGGCTCGACTTGCAGTCGCGTCTCGAGGCGCTGGAGATTCTGCAGGACCGCATCGAGCAGTTGGAGCAGTATCGCGACGAGCGGCCATGGTCGCTGCGTATGGGGCTTTACCAAGGCGCGGTGGTGGAGCAGAAGCTGCGCCAGGAGTACTTCTTCGGCGTGCGGGAAGTGATGATCAAACCGGTGGTGGATAATCTGGAGACGCTGCTGTCGGAGATGAACGCGCACGCCGACGAGCTGCGTATTCCCGGCGCCGCGTCAGGCCAGGCTGCGGGCCAACCTGCGGGCGAAATTGGCGCCCCGGTGGCCGCCTCCGCCTCCGCCTCGGGTACCGCTCCAGCGGGATTCGCTGCGACGACTATCACCACTGCCACCACTACCACCACTACCGCCACCACCGCCACCACCGCCACTACCGCCATTGCCACCACTGGCGCTGCCACCGCTTCGGCAGTTGTCCCCGCGCCGGCCGCCGCCAGCCGTCAGTTCCAGCAGGCCTCCGCCGGTAACGTGGAAGACGGCTACAACGCGCTGAAAACCTACCTGATGCTGGTCGATAAATCGCACGCGGAGCCCAGCCATCTGAACGACCAGCTGACGCGCCATTGGCGGGTGTGGCTGGAGAACCACCGTGGCGCGATGCCGCGCGAGCAGATGATCCAAAGCGCCGAGCGGCTGATGACTTTCTACCTGGCGCAGATCGCCGATCCGTCGTGGCCGCGCATCGAACCGAAGCTGGCGTTGATCGACCAGTCGCGCGAGAATCTGCGCCGCGTAGTGCGCGGCATGCCGGCGCGCGAGCGCGTCTACGCCGATATCCGCGCCCGCGCCAACACGCGTTTCCCGGCGATGACGGTGGCGCGCATGATGGGCGAGCAGGATCAGGGGCTGGTCACTGGCAGCCATGCCATCGCCGGCGCCTACACCCGCGAGGCATGGGAGAAGTTCGTGCAGAACGCCTTCCGCGAAGCCGCCACGCACGAGCTGCAAAGCGCCGACTGGGTGCTGAAGACCGCCGCGCGCGACGACCTGACGCTGGAAGGCAGCCCGGAACAAATCGAGAAGGGTCTGACCGATTTGTACAAGGCGGACTACGCGCGCGAATGGCAGAAGTTCGTCCAGGGCGTCACCATCGCCAACTTGAACGGCTTCGACGCCGCCGTCGTCGCCATGAACCGCCTGGGCGATCCGCAATCGTCGCCGATTTCGAAGCTGCTCACCACCATCTACCAGCAGACGTCGTGGGACAACCCGGCGGTGATGAGCACCGAGATGAAAGAAGCGCAGAAGGGCTTCGTCAACTGGCTGAAAAACACCATCATGCGGCGCGGCTCATCGCAGGTCAACATCAACGTCCAGCTGGACCAGGCGCGCGCGGACAAGCCGATGGGGCCGATCGGACGCGAGTTCGCCGGGGTCGGCAAGCTGGTCGCCGTCAAGGAGCAGGACGCCTCGCTGATGCGCGCCTACATGGACACCCTGTCCAAATTGCGCAGCCGGCTCAATCAGTTGAAGAACCAGGGCGATCCCGGCCCCGGCGCGCGCCAGTTCATGCAGCAGACTTTGGAGGGCAGCGGCTCCGAGCTGGCCGACGCGCTACGCTACGTCGACGAGCAAATGCTGACGGGGATGACCGACTCGCAGAAACAGGCGATCCGTCCAATCCTGGTGCGGCCGTTGATGCAGACCTTCGCGGTGCTGGTCGGACCCGCAGAGGCGGAGATCAACAAAACCTGGTTGGCGCAGGTGTACGAGCCGTTCCGGCAAACGCTGGCCAATAAGTATCCGTTCTCGCCCGATGCGCGGATCGAGGCGGCCGGCACCGAGATTGCGCAGTTTTTCGGCCCGGACGGATTGATCGCCAAATTCGCCACCGGCGCCATGGGGCCTTTGGTGCTACGGCGCGGCGATGTGCTGGCGCCGCGCACCTGGGCCGACATGGGCATCAGACTGGCGCCGCAAACCATCGCCAGCTTTCCCGGCTGGATCGCGCCGATCGGCGGTGGCGGCGTGGTCGCCGCGCAAACTGTGTTCCAGCTGCAGCCGATGCCTGCCCCCGACACCCTGGAATACACAGTCGAGATCGACGGCCAGCAGCTACGCTACCGCAACACGCCGGCTCAGTGGGCCGACATGGTCCACCCCAGCACCCAAGGCGCACCGGGTGCGCGCATCACGGCGATGTCGTTCGACGGCCGCAGTATCGAAGTGTTCAACGAGCCGGGGCAGTTCGGCCTCAAACGGATGATCGACGCGGCGACCAAGCAAAAGCGTGGCGACGGCGCTTTCGAGCTGCGTTGGAACAGCGGCGCTATCACCGTGACCATGGGCCTCAAAATAATCAGCAGTCCAGACATCACCGGCGGCGGGTCGCAAAAGCAGGGCTTCCGAGGTCTGAAACTGCCGGAGACCATCGTCGGCGTCGCCGGCCCCGCCGCAGCCACCCCCGCAACCACCGTCGCCGCCGCCGGAGCGCCGCGATGAAGCGCGCCCCGCAAAGTGTGCGCATCGGCTACTTCGGCAAGCTGCCCTCGCGCGGCGACTTTATCAAGGCGACCAACAATCTGGCGCTGGCCAATCTGCTCGACGGCTGGCTGGCGGAGGTGATGAATCAGTTGAGCACCGACCCGCGCTGGAAGATCAACTACGACGCCATGCATCCGGTGCAGTTTGCTTTTGTCGGCACGCGCAGCCGGCGCGCGATCGCCGGCCACTTGGCTGCCAGCAGCGACGCCTCGCAACGGCGCTATCCGTTTTTGAGCATGACCGCGATCGAGATCGACACGCCGCGCACCTTTCTTTCCCTAAGCCCGGTGGTGCTGGCGCCACTCTGGTGCGCGCTCGAATCGCTGGCCGCCGACGTGCTGGATGCGGACGATCCCGACCCGGCGCTACAGCAACTGGCCGCCACCACGTTCGATATCGAACCCGGCGCCGCCGAACATGAAACCGCGTTTGTCGACTTCCTCGACCGCCACAACATCGCCAGCCTGGAGGCGATGCTGGGGCGCGATTCGGCGCGGCACATGATCCTGGCCGTCGGCCTGCTGATGCAGCCGGTGCGGCGCAGCGGCGCGGGCCGGCTGGATAAAAGCCTGGTGCTGCCGTTGCCGGCATCGGCGCGGCAGCGCTATCTGGTGGCCGCGTTCTGGCTCGACCTGATCGTATCGTTTCTGCACCAGGCCGATTTCGAGCTGGCGCTGTTTTTCGCCGATATCGGCGGGCAGCCGTCGCTGGTGATCGGCTTTGGCGGCGCCGCGCCCGAAGCGCTGCAAGCGATCATCGATCCCGAATGCGCTGCCGACCATCAGATCAATTTCGATCACGCCGGCTGGGTCGATGAGCTGATCGCCAGCGACGCCGGCGTGCAAAAGCTGTCGGCCTACCTGGAGCAGAAGCAGTTGTCGCTGCGTTCCGCGCAAGCGCTGTTTCACGAAACCTTCGTCTGACTTTCCCCTAACGATTCAAACAAAAGGAGCTTTGCGATGCGCCAGCGGACCATCTGGCCGGCGGTGATGCCGGCATTGTTATCGACATCGATCTACTGCGCGGCGCAAGCGCCGGCGCCGGCCACGCCCCGGCCGGGGCAGGTGCTGGTCAACGGCTCGGTGCCGGATGAAGCCAGCAAGTCGGCGCTGCTGGCGCGGGTGCGGGAGTTGTACGGCGCCGAGCGCGTGGTCGACCAGGTGTCGATCTCGCCGGTGTCGCTGCCGCCCAACTGGAACGGCTACGTGCAAAAGCTGGTCGGACCCAATCTGAAGTTGATCAGCAAGGGCGAGATCAAGATCGACGGCACCAACGTCACCTTGCGCGGCGAGGTGGCCAACGAAGCGCAGCGCCAGCAGATTGCCAGCGACTTCGCCACCAGCCTCAATCCCACCTACACCGTCAACAACGGCTTGCGCGTCAGCGCTGCCGAACAAAACCTGCTCGACGACACGCTGGCCAAGCGCATCATCGAGTTCGAGAGCGGCAAGGCGGCGTTGACCGATTCCGGCAAGGCGATCCTCGACGAGATGGCGGCCGCGCTGCAGAAGGTGAAAGGCAAAAAGGTGGAGGTGATCGGCCATACCGACAACGTCGGTCTGCGCGACAGCAACCTGGCCCTGAGCCACGCCCGCGCGCAGGCGGTGCGCAGCTACCTGGCCGACCGTGGCATCAGCCAGGACATGGTGATGGTCTCCGGGCAGGGGCCGGACCGGCCGGTGGCCGAGAACAGCAGCGCCGACGGCCGCGCGCGCAACCGTCGGATCGAATTCCGCATCGCTCAGTAAATACAAGGAAAAAAACGCCGCCCCGCCGAGGCTAGGGCAGCGTGATCGTCACATACGCCGGCCGTGGCGCCAGTTTCACCAGGTCGGCGTAGCCGGCCAGCGTTTCCTCCGTGTGGTGCGACAGCGACGCCTCCAGTCCGATGTACGCGGCCAGGCCGATCACCGCGAACAGCGCGCACACCGCCCACAGCGGCGTATTGCTGCGCAGCTTATTGACGATTTGATCGGGGCGCTCCGCTTGCGGCGCGAAGCCTTTGCTCTTGCCCTGGATGTGGGCGATCTCCTGGCCAAGGCGGGACGTCATGTAGGCCAGCTTGTCGCTCGATTCCAGCGCATATTTGCCGCGAAAACCAATCAGCAAACACATATGAAACACCTGCAACGCCGGCAGCCGCGCGCCGCCGGTGCTGCGTAGCGCCTCGAGCCGGTCGAAGAAGTGTTCGCCGGCCAGCTGGTCGCCGAAAATCACCAGTTGCAGCGGCCTGCGTTCCCACGCAAAGCGCATCGGGAACTGCGACGACAGGATGATTTCGTCGAGCGCCGCGCAGAACGCGTATTTGGCGTCGTCGATATCCTCGCCCTGCGCGCGCAGCTTTCGCGCCTCGCTGTCGAATTCCGCCAGGTAGGCGGTGATGGTATCGAGGAAGGGCGCCTCGCCGGGCGGCGTGCTGCCGTTCTTCAGCATGAAGAGCAGGTAAAAGCCCTCCTGCAGCAGATCGAGCAGCGACTTCACATGGCCATAACCGGGCTGCATCTGCCGGCGCTGGCCACCCATCAGCGTCGGGATCGCGCGGCGTTCCACCTGGGCGGTCATGCTGTCACCGCGATCAGGTTGATGCGCAGGTCGCGTATTCCGCTCGGCACGTAGATCGAAATCGATTGCGCCTTCAGCATCTGCTCATACAGCAGCCCTTTGCTATCGAGCGCGAAGTAGTAAGTGTCCGGTTGAACCGGAATCGCCGCCGGAACCTGCGGCGCATGGCTGATCTTCACGCCGGGCATGGCCGTCAGCACGCATTTTTCCACATCGTCCGGGGCGCCCGCCTTGACGCGCAGCGGCACGATCTCCACCAGCTCGAGCGCCGGCAGCGAGGCGCTGACTGCCAGATACAGCGTGGTGCGCTGGTCGATTTTTCCGGAATCGAGCTTGCCCGTGTAGTAGCCTGGCTTGTCTTCGGATAGCGCGATCGAGAAGTATTTGGTCGAGATCACTGTGTCGAGCAGATCGCGGATGATGTGATCGAGGCTGGAGAAGCACTGGGCCGGATCTTCATGCCGATAGCCGGGCAGGTGGACCAGCGAATACTGCTTCGAATAGGTCATCATGGCGCCGGCCAGCGCAAGCAGCGCCTCGAACAGCCGCTCGGGATGCAGCTCGGGATTGCGCACGTAATGCATCAGCGACGCCGCCGAGGTGCTAACGGTGTGCAGCAGCCAAAACGACGAGACGTCGCCGGAGCGGAATTCGATGACGTTGCGGCTCGGCTCACGCATGTGGCCCTGGAGCGACTGCACCTTGGCCTGTAGCGCGTCCATCAGGCGGTCGAGCATCGCTTTCAGCGCGGGCGCGCTGGCGATCGACAGGCCCGGCGGAATGAACGTCGGATCGGGTTCGAAGCCTCCCGTCACCAGCCGGCGCAGGCGCACCACCGGTACGCAATCGAACGCGCCCAGCGGCTCCTGGTCGGACACCAGCCGCACCGCTTTTTTCAGATAGCTCACTTCGGTGCTGACGGCACGGGTGTACAGGTCCGGCGTTTCACTGGTCGATTGGCTGTAGCGCGAGCCGGCCTGCTGGCCATCCTTCTGCTGATCGTTCGACGCCGCGTTGCCGCCGCCCGGCGCCAGAGCGGGCAGGGCGGCATACCACGTCACTTCCTGCAGGTTGGGTGGCAGGGTGGAGAGATCGATTGCGGTCGGCAGCGGTTCGCTCGATGGCGCGTCGACGATCTCGCCATCCTTGAAAATGATCGACAGCGACTGCAGGCGCAGGCGATCCGCCTTCAATGCGTCGAAGTCCCACTCGATGCGGCGCACGCCCCACAGATAGGGATGCAGCGCCTGCGCGGTGTGATGCAGCCTCGCCTCATGGTATTGGTCCTGCTGCTGGAAGTGTTGCGGGCGCAGGAACAAGCCCTCGCCCCACAAGACCTTGGATGGAATACTCATGCTCGCTCCTTGGAGTTATTGACAGCGTTATTGACAGCGCGCGGCCGCCAGTGGCTTGCCGGCGTCGTCGACGGCTGCCGTTGCGCGGGCGCCGGCGCCAACGCTCATCGCGCACGCATGCAGGCCGACGGTGATGCCGGCTTTTTCCGCGTCGGCGGCGGGGAACGATAGACGCCATCGCTGCGCCGCCGGCGCCTGGAACAGCGCGACCACACCGATGAAATACGCCTCCCGCGTGACCTTCTCGCCGACCTCGTAACGCTGGCCGGGAATGAGCATCACCTCCTTGACCTCCAGCAGATCGTTACCCAGTAATTCACGCTCGGTTTGGGCGTCGAGGAAGGCGTTGTAATGCATCCGTTGAAACGCGGCGGTCTGCCGCAGCTTGTAGATGCGCGTCGCCAGCGCCATTGGCTGCACCGCCTTGCCGGCGTTGAGGTTTTGCGCCGCGTGTAACCGGATCGCCACAGTACGCGGCGGTTTTTGCGCATCGGGTAGTTCCGGCGGCTTTTGGATGCCGGCCATTTGCAGCGCCGCGCCGGCGATGGAGCCGGCCGCGCAGCCTTGCAGCGCAAGCATTCCCGCTATGACGATCAAGGTTGTTCCGTTCATGTTTTCTCCAGACGATTGGTCCATTAGATCGAAAGCGGCGGGTGTCGAATTTGCGGCGGCGCAAGCAATTTGGAAAGGCTTGAATACTTGACTAAGCGCAACTTATTTTGTGGGCGTTCATGAATAATGGCTCTCTCGTATCCAGTTCCGCAAACAAGGAGAGTGTGATGATCACTGCAAAAACATGGCTGCCCTGCGTGGCGAGTTTAATTTTGTTGTCCGGCTGCGCGGCCGACGGCGACAACACCCGTGGCACCAAGCCGCAGGCGTCCACGCTGGAACAAGCGATGACCGAAGCCCGCACCGCGATGGCCGCCGGGGAGGGCGACAGGGCGCAGGTGATCCTGAAGGCCGCCGCGACCAGCTACCCGGCCGACAAGGCGCCCTGGCTGCAAATGGCGCAGATTAAGTTCGACCGCGCCAGCTACGGCGAGGCGATCACCAATGCGCTGGAGGCTTTGCAGCGCGATCCGAACGAGACGAGGGCAAACAGCATCGTCGCCGTCAGCGGCCTGCGTCTGTCGACCAAGGCGCTGTCGGACTTGAGCAAGCAAAACAACTTGAACGGAACGCTGCGCTCGGAGGCGCGGGACCTGGCCAAGCTGCTGCGCGCCAGTCTGGGAGAGGAAATACTGGTGCCTTCATCGCCGGAGCGCAAGCAGACGAACCCGGGCAAAAGGAGCGCCACCACGGTTAATCCTGCCACCCCCCCGGCCAAAAGCGGCAACCAGACCAACAGCAGCGATCCTTTCGGCGGCTTGAAGTAACCGGCCTTCCTTCGTTTTCCTTTTTTGATGGAGTTTTTATGGCTAATGGTGACAGTGTCCAAAAGCGCCTGACCAAAGTGCGTCCGCCGCGTGTGCAGATGACGTATGACGTGGAGATCGGCGACGCGATGGAGAACAAGGAGCTGCCGTTCGTGGTCGGCGTGGTCGGCGACTTCGGCGGCGATTCGCAAGTGGAGAAAAAGCGCCTGAAGGACCGCAAGTTCGTCGGCATCGACAGCGACAACTTCGACGAGGTGTTGAGCGGCGTCGAACCGGTGGCGCGCTTCAAGGTGCCGAACCAGCTGTCCGGCGACGACACCAGCTTCAACGTCGAGCTGCATTTCAAATCGATGGCCGATTTCCGCCCGGAGGCCGTGGTGCGCCAGGTCGAGCCGCTAAGCCGCTTGCTGGAAGCGCGCGGCAAGCTGGCCGACCTGCGCAACAAATTGGCCGGCAACGACAAGCTGGAGGACATCCTCAGCGAAGTCCTGAGCAGCACCGACAAACTGGCGCAACTCAAGGCCGATAACCCAGTCAAGGAGGGCTGACATGGCCGCCCGACTCGATCAATTGCAAAACGCCGCCGCCATCACCAATGAAGGCACGAACCTGCTGGACCAGATCGTCGAAGAGAGCAAGGTCGCCAAATCGACGGTGGAACACGAACGCGCCAAGGACATCATCGGGGAGCTGGTCAGCCAGGTGCTCGATGGCACCGTGGTCATGTCGAACAACCTGTCGGCGACGCTCGATGCGCGCGTCGCGGAGCTGGACCGGCTGATCTCCAGCCAGTTAAGCGCCATCATGCACGCGCCGGCGTTCCAGAAGCTGGAGCAGAGCTGGACCGGCCTGCATTACCTGGTCAAGAATTCGGCCACCGGCCAGGGCTTGAAGATCCGCATGCTCAACGCCACCAAGCGGGAACTGGTGAAGGACTTCCAGTCCGCGCTGGAGTTCGACCAGAGCACGATGTTCAAGAAGGTCTACGAAGAGGAATTCGGCACCTTCGGCGGCGCGCCGTATGCCGCGCTGCTGGGCGACTTTGAAATCTCGCGCCAGCCCGAGGACATGTACTTCGTCGAGCAGATGTCGCACGTCGCGGCGGCCTCGCACGCGCCGTTCATCGCCTCGGCCGCGCCGGAGTTGTTCGGGCTGGATACCTACGGCGATCTGGGCAAGCCGCGTGATCTGTCCAAGGTGTTCGACACGGTGGAATACGCCAAGTGGAAGGCCTTCCGCGAATCGGAAGACTCGCGCTATGTCGGCCTGGCGTTGCCGCGGTTCCTGGGACGATTGCCATTCAATCCGGTCGACGGCACCACCGTCGAAGGTTTCAATTTCGTCGAGGAAGTCGACGGCAGCGACCATCAGAAATACCTGTGGTGTAACGCCGCCTACGCCTTCGGCGCCAAGCTGACCAAGGCCTTCGACGACTACGGCTGGTGCGCGGCGATTCGCGGCGTCGAAGGCGGTGGCCTGGTGGACGATCTGCCCACGCACACCTTCAAAACCGACGAGGGCGAAGTGGCGCTCAAGTGTCCGACCGAGGTGGCCATCACAGACCGTCGCGAGAAGGAATTGAGCGATCTGGGATTCATCTCGCTGGTCCATTGCAAAAACACCGCCTACGCCGCCTTCTTCGGCGCGCAATCGGCGCAGAAAGCGAAAAAATACACCTCGGAGGCGGCCAACGCCAACGCCGTGTTGTCGTCGCAGTTGCAGTACATCTTTGCCGTTTCGCGCATCGCCCATTACATGAAAGCCATGATGCGCGACAAAGTCGGCAGCTTCGCGTCGGCTTCCAGCGTCGAGGATTTCCTCAACCGCTGGCTGATGAAATACGTTCTGCTGGACGACAACGCCAGCCAGGAACAAAAAGCGCAGTTCCCGCTGCGCGAGGCCTCGGTGCAGGTGCACGAGGTGGCGGGGCGGCCCGGCGTGTATCGCGCCGTGTCGTTCCTGCGGCCGCACTTCCAGCTCGACGAGCTGTCCGTTTCTCTCCGACTGGTCGCGGAGCTTCCGCAGTCGACCAATAGCTGATTTTTCAACATAACCTAAGACTGGAGCATGCAATGGCAATCGACGTCTATCTGCAAATCGACGGCATCAAAGGCGAGTCCACCGATGACCGCCACAAGGATTGGATCGAGTGTAAATCGGTGAGCTTCGGCGTCGAGCAGCCGAAATCGGCCACCGCGTCGACCGGCGGCGGCCACACCGCCGAGCGCTGCGAGCATCAGGATATCGTCTTCTCGAAGTTGGCCGATCTGTCCTCGCCGATCCTGCTGCAAACCTGCTCGGCCGGCCGCACCATCCCGAAAGCGCGCCTCGAATTCATGCGCGCCGATGCCCAGGGCGAGCGCGTGAAGTACTTCGAGATCGAGATCGAAAATGTACTGATCGGCGCAGTGTCGCCATCGGTGCACGAGGGTGACATCCTGACCGAGGAAGTTGCGCTTAAATTCTCCAAGATTAAATGGCGTTACACGCAGCAGAAGATCACCGGCGGCTCGGGCGGCAATACCTCCGGTGGCTGGGATTTGGCCACCAATCGCATCGTCTGATCGTGTCCGCGCCTGTCGCTTTCAACGCGGCGGCGCGCTTTATCGCCGGGCCGATGCTGGCCCGGTCTTCTTTTAAGAGCCCATCCCTATGAACGGCTTCACACCTGGCCTGCTCGACCGCCTGCTGGGCGAGCAAGGTCCCGCCTCCCGTCCGGACCACGGCCTGACGTTGGAACAGCTGAAGGATTCGGTCGCCCGCGATCTTGAAGACTTGCTCAACACGCGCTGCGCGCTGTCGGACGAACTACTGGAAGCCTTTCCCGAATGCGCCGGCTCCATCATCAACTATGGCTTGATCGACTTCGCCGGCATGTGCCTGAGCAGCAGCGAGGACCGCGCGCGCGTCTGCGCCGCGTTGAAGGCGGCCATCGAGCGCCACGAGCCGCGCCTGCGCAACGTGCAGGCCTGGCTGGAACGCGACAGCGGTTCCATCAACCGGGTCAGCTTCGCCATCAGCGCCACCCTGGCCGGGCTGCCGGTGACGGAGACAGTGAGCTTCGACGCCGTGCTGCAACCCTCATCCCTGCATTACTCGATTAACCGCAGCGCCCGCGGCGCATAGAACAACCAGGAGTCCACCCATGTTTAGCATCGCACAACTGCTGCTACCGATCAGCGAGGACAAAGTCTGCGGCGAGGACCTGTCCTTCAGCAGCGAAGTGGACGCCATCGCCCGCGCGCGCACCTACGACGACCCCACGCTGGACCAGGGCGAGTGGGTGGCGGCGCTGAAAGAGGCCGACTGGCAGTTCGTCGGCAGCCGCTGCGCCAGCATGATCGAATCGAAGACCAAGGATATGCGGCTGGCCGTCTGGCTGGCCGAAGCCCACGCCAAAACACGCGGCTTGCGCGGCCTTGGCGACGGCTATGCGGTTCTCGCCGGCTTGTGCGAGCATTACTGGGACGGCCTGCACCCGTTGGGCGACGAGGGCGACTACGACCAGCGCATCGGCAATCTGTATTGGCTGCTGACGCGCACCTCGCCCCTGCTGCGCGAGCTGGCGCCGGCCGGCGGCGCGGCGTCGCTGCCCGATGCCGAATACTGCCTCGCCATGCTCTGTGAACTGGAGCGCGTGGTCGATCGCCGCCTTGGCGCGGAGGGGCCGGGCTTCAGCGCCGCCAAAGACGCTTTGCAGTCGGTCGTTCGCGGCATCGCTCCGTTGGGCGGCGCCGCGCTGGCGGTGGGCGGTACCGAAGGCGCGCAGGGCTACGGCCAGCCGGCGGTGGCGGTCAATCCGGGGGAGCAGCTGCAAACCCGCGCCCAGGCGCTGTCGCAACTGCGCCTGGTGGCCGATTTCTTCCGCCGCACCGAACCGCACAGCCCCGTCGCCTACCTCGCCGACAAGGCCGCAAGCTGGGGCGACATGCCGTTGCACGTCTGGCTGCGCGCCGTCATCAAGGACCCCGGCGCCATCGCCGGCGTCGAGGAGTTACTGGGTTCCCAGTCCACCGCCGACTAGCAACCGGTCGGAGTTGTTCTGGCGCAACAAAAAATATTTCTCATGATACTGGATTGTGGCGTGGGTGCTTGCATCACTGTAACATTCCAGTTCTTTGCGCTGGAGCTCCGCCATGAACAACCTGAAAATCGGCACACGTCTGGGCATGGGCTTTTCCCTTATCCTGCTGTTGTTGACCACAATGACCATCATCGGCATCCTGCGCCTCGGCAGCGCCAGCGAGATGACAGACCACATGATGGGCGTGAAGATCCGCGATCAGCGCATGATCGCCGAGTGGGGCAAGATCATCGAGGTCAACGCCGCCCGCACCACCGGCGCCTGGATGGTGGACGATCCGGCCGACCAAAAACACCTGGAAGGATTGATGGCCGCATCGTCGGGCCGCGCGACCAAGATTCAGGACCAAATCGGCGCCTCGATCGAGGAAGAGGAACTCAAGCCGCTGTTCAAGCAGGTGCTCGACACGCGCAAGGCCTACACCGACGTGCGCAAGGCCGTCTTCGCCGCCAAGGCCGCGGGCGATCCGGAATTGGGCAAAAAGCTTTACGAAGGCGAATTGGCGCGGACCCGCACCAGCTACCTCGGCGCGTTGAAGGCCTTCGCCGATCGCCAAGCCGATCTGCTCGACGCGGACGCCGTCGAGATCCAGCGCCAGTACACCAGCGGACGCACGCTGCTGGCGGCACTGGGTATCGCCGCGATCGTCATGGGCGTCTTCGCCGCGTGGTGGATCACCCGCACCATCACGACGCCGATCAACGAGGCGGTGAGGGTCGCGCACAGCGTGTCGGCGGGCGATTTGACCAGCGACATCCGGGTCCACGGCGACGACGAAACCGGACAGCTGATGAAAGCGCTGAAAATCATGAACTCGAATCTGGTCGACATCGTTGGCCAGGTGCGGGCCGGCACCGAGTTGATGGCGACGGCGTCCACCCAGATCGCCGCCGGCAACCAGGATCTGTCGTCGCGCACCGAACAGCAAGCCAGTTCGCTCGAAAAGACCGCTTCGTCGATGGAGGAATTGACGTCGACTGTGAAGTTTAACGCGGAGAACGCGCGGGAGGCCAACACGCTGGCGATCAGCGCGTCGGAAATCGCCAGCCGCGGCGGCGCGGTGGTGGGTGAAGTGGTCGACACCATGGGATCGATCAACGACTCGTCGCGCAAGATCGTCGAGATCATTTCGGTCATCGACAGCATCGCCTTCCAGACCAATATCCTGGCGCTGAACGCGGCGGTCGAGGCGGCGCGCGCCGGCGAGCAAGGACGCGGCTTCGCGGTGGTGGCGTCGGAAGTGCGCAATCTTGCGCAGCGCTCGGCGTCGGCCGCCAAGGACATCAAGGGCTTGATCGACGACTCGGTGCAGAAGGTGGAGCGGGGATCGGAACTGGTCGACAAGGCCGGTCAGACCATGAGCGAAATCGTCTCCAGCATCAGCCGGGTGACCCAGATCATGACCCAGATCAGCCACGCCAGCGAGGAGCAGAGCCTCGGCATCGCCCAGGTCAACGACGCCATCACGCAGATGGACCAGGTGACGCAGCAGAACGCGGCGCTGGTCGAACAGGCCGCGGCGGCGGCCGAATCGATGCAGGAGCAGTCGGCCAAGCTGGCCGATGTGGTGAGCGTGTTCAAACTCGATGCACTGCTGTTGCCGGCGCGGGTGCCGGCCGCCGCAACCCGTGTCGCGGTGCGCACGCCGGTTCGGCCGGCGCTGTCCGCGCAGCCTGGTCGTGCGCCTACCCGCACGCGGGCCGCCGTCGCCGTTGTGTCGGCTCCCGTCCCCAAGGCCGCGTCTTCGGACAAGCGCAAGACGATCGCCACCAGCGACGCCGACGGCTGGGAAGAATTCTAAGCGAGGTTTTGCGCGACCGGCGGCTCCGGTACAATGACGGTCTATGACCAGCACCGACCGCGCCTGCGCGCAATCCACTCCACACGGCACACGGGCGCAATGCCCGGTGTGTTTGCGGCCGGCGCAAACGTGTATCTGCCGCTGGGTGACCGGCTTGTCGAATCAAGTGCAAGTGCTGATCTTGCAGCATCCCATGGAAGTCTCGAATGCCAAGGGCAGCGCGCGCCTGCTGCATCTGAGTTTGGCGAACAGCCGTCTGGAATGCGGCGAAGTGTTCGCGCCGGATCGACTGCGCGAGCTGCTATCGCCAGACCACCGCAACGTGTTGCTGTATCCGGAAACAGCCGACGACAAATCGCTGGGACTGGCCACGCCGCAGCCATTCGAACAAGCCTGGCTTGGGGAACCGGAGCGACTGCGGCTGGTGGTGCTGGACGGGACGTGGCGCAAGAGCCGCAAGATGCTGTATCTGAATCCGCCGCTGCAGGCGCTGCCCCGGCTACCGCTGCGCGACACGCCGCCGTCGCACTACTTGATCCGCAAAGCGCATCTGCCGGACCAGCTGTCGACGCTGGAGGCCACGGTCTACGCGCTGGCGCAGCTGGAAAACGACGCGCAAAAATTCCACCCGCTGATCGATGCCTTCGACGGCTTTGTCGCGCAGCAGGCCAGCTACGTGCGCGCCTGATCAGGCGATCAGCTTCAAACCCGGCGGCAGCGCCTCGCCCAACATGCGCTTTTCGTCGGCCTGATCGAGCTGCACCACTTCGCGCACCATCGCGCTCCAATTGGCCGGTGCGCCAACAGCGCCAAGGCGCCGCAGGATCTCCGCGCGCAACGATTCGTTGATGTCGCGCGAGCGGTCGCCCGTCATGCGCGCCAAATGCGCCGCCGCAAAGCCGGCCGGCTCCACCTTTTTCCAGTCCAGCGCAAGGATCTTGGCGAGCCACTGTTCGACAACGGCGCTGTCGACGACATCGTGCGCGCTGCCGTGGAAAGGCTGGCGCGCGCCGACCCGGCTCAATCCCCACAGGAAGCGCCCCTGCGCCGCCTCGGCCTTGCCGGCATCGGCTGCGCCGGCGCGCGTTTTGTTGGCGGCGGCTTTGGCGGCGGCCCTGGTTGCCGCGTCCAGCTGAGACATCATCCACGCGCCGATTTCGGCCTTGTAGTTGCCGGGGATGCGTTCGAGCGACGCGCCCAGACGCAGCATGTCTTCCTCGCTGCCGCCGACCAGCGTTTGCGGACGGCGGCCACGCTCCTGCGCGCTGGCCTGGACGTTGAAGGCGAAATCATCGAGGACGCGCAGCTGCGCCTCGACGCTCAAGCCGCCGGCCACGCGCCGCCACAAGGTCCACCATTCGGTGCAAACCTGGCTGTCCTTGTGATGCTGGACGCCAGCCTCGAACGTCGCCCACAATTGTTCGATGCGCCACGCGTCAAGCGGGTAGCCGAAACCGGGGCGCAGGCAGTAACCGCTCAAATTGAGCCACGCGCGTTCGTGGTCCGGCGACCGGCGGCGGCCCTTGGCGCGCTCGATCAACGTGTCGAACAGGCGGCGCAGCAGCGGCGTGGTCCAGCTTTCGCGGCTGCCCAGCAAATGCTCCAACTGTCCGCGCAACTGCTTGACTTCCTTGACGTCCACTTGCAGCGCGCGGCTGCCGAAGATGCGGTCGATCTTGTCGATGGCAGCATGCAGGCCGGCCGGCATCGGGGCGTCCTGCTGCGCGGCAGCCGTGCCACCGGCGACGATATCGTCGCTTTCGGCGATGCCGGCGTCGCCGCGCAGCTGGAACTCCAGCAGCCAGCGCTGCGCGTCGGCGATCGCCACGCAATGCACCTCCAGCGTGCCCACTTCGCTCAGTGTGGCGGCCAATTGCACCGGGATCTCCTTGCGGGCGCCGGCGGCGCCGCTGTCGCGCAGCACGGTGGCGATCGGCGGCAGTTGAACGTAATCCTCCTGCTGCAGTTCGACCAGCTCCCCGGCCTGCGGCGGGCTGGCGTCGGAGGTCGACGAGGCGAGGTGGAAGCGCACCGGCCGGCCAAGGCGCAGCGCGAAGGTGCGGTCGGCCAGCAAAATCTCCCGGTTCTCGGCACTGCCGCGCGGCAGGATGCAGATGGCACGGCGCGGCTTGTCGGCGCGCTGTTCGTCGTCCAGCAGCAAAAAGTAGCTGCGTGGCGAACCGCCGCCGATAACCGGCGCCTGGCCGGTCTGCCCGAGCGCGTAGGCCACGCCGCCACGCGCGACGGCAACGTCGGGATCGTCGTTGTTCAACACGCGCAGCGGCTCGCCGCGCCAGTTGGCAAGTACCTCTTCCAGGCGTCGGGCCAGGGCATCGGCGCGGAACACGCCGCCATTCAGCAGCAGCGTATCGGGAACCGGAATCGCGGTGGCGCCGGCAGCGTGATCGTCCGACGCGAGGCCCAAGGCTTCGCGCGCGGCGCCCGCATGCTGGCGCAAAAAGCCAGCCAGATGGCGCGTGATCGCGGCGTCGCTGGCGTAGGGCAGGCCAAACTCGATGATGGCGCCGCGTCCGCGTTTGGCCGCTTCTTGCGATGGGTTCAAAGGGAAGAAGCCGTCCACCACCAGTGTGGCGACCTCCTCGCGTGTCAGCTCGGCGGAGCGGGACCCGCCAATCAGGCGCGAGCCAGAACCGAGCAGGGTGACGGTGGTGCGTTCGGGCGCGTCGGCTGCCAGCAGCAGTTCCTTGGCCGCGCGGCAGCGCTCCACCAACTGCGCCAAACGGCTGGACGACAGGCGCGGGGCCGTCGCGCCGCCACCCTGGCCGGTCGCCATGCGTGTCTCGACCAGATGCGCCAGCGCCAGATCCATATTGTCGCCGCCGAGGATCAGGTGATTGCCGACGCCGATGCGGCTCATTTGCGGCGCGCCATCGACCATCTCCACCTTGATCAAACTGAAGTCGGTGGTGCCGCCGCCGACGTCGCACACCAGCAGCA
>DASVTJ010000781.1:0-1666 GCA_036387635.1 Duganella sp. | reverse complement strand
CATCTCGCCGAAGTTCTACCGTCCGGCCGAAGTCGAACTCCTGATCGGCGATCCGGCCAAGGCCAAGCGCGAGCTGGGCTGGGAGCCGAAGACCACGCTGGAAGAGCTGTGCCAGATGATGGTCGACGCCGACCTGCGCCGCAACGAGCAGGGTTTCTCGTTCTGATATGCCTGGCGCCATGCTTGACCCGCAAACAGATGCCGGCCCGCGCGAAGGCGAGGGCAAGCGTGCCCTGATCACGGGCCTGCGCGGTTTCACTGGCTACTATGTGGCGCGCGAACTGGCCGCCGCCGGCTACCGTGTGTTCGGTACGGTCATGCCGGGCAACGATCTCGGTACCGACGTGCTGGCGGTCGACCTGTGCGACCGCGAGGCCGTCGGCGCCATGGTCGAGCAGGTGCAGCCGGACGTGGTGGTGCACCTGGCCGGCATCGCCTTTGTTGCCCACAGCAATGTCGAGCAGATCTACCGTGTTAACGTGGTCGGCACGCGCAACCTGCTCGAAGCGCTGGCGGGTGTACGCCACAAGGCCAGCTGCGTGCTGCTGGCCTCATCGGCGAATATCTATGGCAATGCCAGCGTGCCCGTCATTACCGAAGACGTGGCGCCGGCGCCGGCCAACGATTACGCCGTCAGCAAGCTGGCGATGGAATACATGGCGCGCCTGTGGATGGACAAGCTGCCGATCGTCATCGTGCGGCCGTTTAACTACACCGGCGTCGGCCAGGGCGACAACTTCCTGCTGCCCAAGATCGTGTCGCATTTCCGCCGCAAGGAAGCACGCATCGAACTGGGCAACCTGGCAATCGCGCGCGACTTCTCCGACGTGCGCATGGTGGCAAAAAGTTACCGCAAGCTGCTGGCAGCGGCGCCGAGCGGCGAAGCATTCAATATCTGTTCCGCGCGCAGCAATTCGCTGGAACAGGTCATCGACATGGTGTCCGAGATCGCCGGCTACCGCATCAAGGTCGAAGTCAATCCGGCCTTTGTGCGCGCCAACGACGTGCTGACGCTTACTGGCAGCAACGCCAAGCTGGCTGGCGTGATCGGGCCCGTCGATGTGCCGCCCCTGTTCGATACCTTGCGCTGGATGGTCGAGGGCTAACCCTGGACGGGCCGGCGTCCGCGGCGGCATGCCGGCGCGGGTGACAGCAGCGGGCCCGTTTTTTTCCGATCGTACCTATGCGCGTCCTTCATTTTTACAAGACCTATTACCCCGACAGTGTCGGCGGTATCGAGCAGGTCATCCGCCAGATGTGCGTCGGTACCGGCCGCCTCGGCGTGAGCAACACCGTGCTGTCGCTGTCGCGCGACAAGAATCTGGTGCCGATCGCCTTCGAGGGCCATACCGTGCACCGCGTGCCGCTCGACTTCGAGCTGGCCTCGAATGCCTGCTCGGTGGCTTCGCTCGGCGCACTGGCGCGCCTCGCGCGCGAAGCCGACGTGGTGCACTACCACTTCCCCTGGCCCTTCATGGACCTGGCCCACTTCGTCGCGCGCGTCAACAAGCCGACGGTGGTGACTTACCATTCCGACATCGTGCGCCAGAAAACGCTGCTGCGCCTGTACCAGCCGCTGAAGCAGCGTTTCCTGCGCAGCGTCGACGCCATCGTCGCCACTTCGCCGAACTACATGGAATCGTCGCCGGTGCTGGGGCGCTACCGC
>DASVTJ010000780.1:0-4046 GCA_036387635.1 Duganella sp. | reverse complement strand
ATACCTTGGGCTTGCGCTTGCGGCTTTCAGCGGACGGCCGTTAACCGTCACCCCGCTCTATGGAGTCCGGACCTTCCTCCCGCCAGGCATTACGCGCTGGCCAGCGGCTGTCTGGCTTGCTTCAGGCGGTATTGTAACAGCTAGCGTTGTGCGGTTATCGGAATTCCGCTGTGACGATCGGAATTCCGGTGCGGGAAATCTGAAATTGGTGTCGCCATTAGAAAAGCGGCGCTCCCTGCCCGGCCGTAGAATGCCAAGCTAACCCGTACCGTTACCCCGACCGTTAATCCTGAGGCAAAAGAACATGACGCATCCAACCCGCACCGGCGGCCAGATCCTGGTCGACGCCCTGAAGATCCACGGCGTCGACACCGCCTTCGGCGTGCCCGGCGAAAGCTATCTGGACGTGCTCGACGCGCTGCACGACTCCGACATCCGCTTCATCATCAACCGCCAGGAAGGCGGCGCCGCGTTCATGGCCGACGCCTACGGCAAGATGACGGGCAAACCGGGCATCTGCTTCGTCACGCGCGGGCCGGGCGCCACCAACGCCTCGATCGGCGTGCACACCGCCTACCAGGATTCGACGCCGATGATCCTGTTCATCGGCCAGGTCGGCAACGACTTCGTCGACCGCGAAGCGTTCCAGGAGATCGACTACCGCCGCATGTACGGTCAGATGGCCAAGTGGGTGGCGCAGATCGACCGCGCAGAGCGCATTCCCGAATACCTCGCGCGCGCCTTCCAGGTCGCCACCAGCGGCCGGCCGGGTCCGGTGGTGCTGGCGCTGCCCGAGGACATGCTAATCGATACCGCGCAAGTGGCTGACACGGGCCGCTATCAGGCGGTGCAAGCCTCGCCGTCGGCGGCGCAGATCGACGTGCTGCGCGCCATGCTCGCCAGCGCCAAAAAGCCGCTGGTCCTGCTGGGCGGCGGCGGCTGGAACGGGCAAGCGTGCGCCGACCTGCAGCGCTTCGCCGAAGCCAACCACTTGCCGGTCGGCTGCGCGTTCCGCTTCCAGGATTTGCTCGACAACGCCCACCCCAACTACGTCGGCGACGTCGGCATCGGCATCAATCCGAAGCTGGCCGCGCGCGTGCGCGACGCCGACGTGATCCTGGCCATCGGCCCGCGCCTGGGCGAGATGACCACCGGTGGCTACGCGTTGATCGCCGCGCCGGTGCCGGCCCAGCGCCTGATCCATGTGCACGCCGACGCCGAGGAACTGGGCAGCGTCTACCAGGCCGAATTGATGATCAACAGCGGCATGCCGCAAATGGCCGCGATGCTGGCGGCGATGGCGCCGGTCGACCCGGGCGCATGGCGCGAATCGGTGGCCGAGGCCAAGGCCGATCTGGCGGCGTGGCAGCTGCAACCGGCCATCTTCCAGGACGGCACCGCGCCGCTGGACTTGTGGCAGGTGGTGCGGGAGATCGACCGTATCGCGCCGCACGACACCATCATCACCAACGGCGCTGGCAATTACGCCACCTGGGCGCACCGCTTCCACAGCTACGGCGCCATGCGCACGCAGTTGGCGCCGACCAGCGGCGCGATGGGTTACAGCGTGCCGGCCGGCGTCGCCGCCAAGATCATCGATCCAAAGCGCACCGTGATCACCTTCGCCGGCGACGGCGAATACATGATGAACGGCCAGGAGCTGGCCACGGCGGTGCAGTACAACGCGGGCGTGGTCATCATCGTCTTCAACAATGGCATGTTCGGCACCATCCGCATGCACCAGGAGCGCGACTACCCGGGGCGGGTATCGGGCACGGAGCTGCACAATCCTGACTTCGCCGCGTTGGCGGTGGCGTACGGGGCGCATGGGGAGGTGGTCGACACGACCGCCGAATTCGGCCCGGCGCTCGAGCGCGCGCTGGCGCACGCCAACAGCCGCAACCTGCCATCGCTGATCGAGCTGCGCTACGACGGCAACCTGATCACGCCGGGCGCCACGCTGGAGACAATCCGCAAGAACGCCGAAGCGGCCAAGCAAAAACCGTAACCGCTACGGAAACACGTAAGGCGGATTAGGCGGCACGCCGTAATCCGGCAAGAGCCGGCGGCGGCGCATGGCGGATCACGCTGCGCCAATCCGTGCTACCGGCTATGCGCTGGGGCGCGGCTATTCAGGACACCGGCTCCGCCGGCGCCTCTTCTTCCTTGTCTGTTTTCTTCCCGGTCTCCGGGCACGCGCGGCAGCTGCCGGCCTTGCGCCCGAAATCGGTCACCAGCGGCAGCCGCATCGGCACCGCCTCGTCGCCGCAATAGCCACCATCGAGCACCAGCGTCTTGCCGCCGTCGGCGATCTTGCCGCTGATGGTGCGCTCCTCCTCGTCGGGCGGGCGCACGGTGAAGTACAGCTGACGGCCGCGCGGGTCGATATTGACGTCGCTGGCGACCACCGGCCAGCTCAAGCCGCCGGCGGTGTACTCGTACAGCACCGTGTCGACTTCCGCGAAGCGCTGCAGCGTGATGCGCTGGCCGCCGAATTCGCCGCTGTCGGCATGGATGCATAAATCGGAAAACACCACCATGCCATAACGCGGCAGGCCGCCGTTGGCCGATGGCTTGCGCGCCGCCTTGGGCGCGGCCAGCACGGCGCACGAAGCGAGCAGCATGGCACCGGCGAACATGGCGCGTTGTTTCATCATCGTCGTCATCAAAAGCGCTTTCAGAAAAGAACAACGGCTGCACCAGGCAGCCGTTGTTGATACTAACTCTGAATGAACAGATTAGAAGCTGTGTTTCACGCCGATGTTGAAGGCTTTGTCGCCCGTGCCTGCTTCGGTGTTGTTACCAACGGTGTAACCAGCGCCGTTTTTGTTTTTGATCTTAGCGAAAGCGACGTAGGTGCTGGTACGCTTCGACAGATTGTACGAGTAACCAACGCCCCACTGGCTTGCGTCAGCGTTGCGTGCTTCTTTGTCGTTCTTACGGATGTACGAAGCCATCACGGTGCCGTTGCCGACTGGCGCGGTCAGGCCAACCAGTGCGTCGGTGCTGTCTTCCGAACCGATAGGCGCGATAGCGTAGCCGAACGAGTTAGCGGTGTTGTTCAGAGGCGCGCTGTTCTGGCCCTTGTCTTGACCGAAAGCTGCGAACACTTTAACAACTTGGAAGTCGTAGTTAGCGGCGACCAGGGTATTGTGGCCGATGCTGTTGTTCTTGTTGGTGCCGGTGTCGTTGTTACGGTTGTTGTAAGCGACCGAAACGTTCAGAGGACCGTTGCCGTAGCCGATCGACGCGCCCAGCTGACGCTGTGCTGCCGAGTCGCCAGCGGTTTCGCCCAGGCTGTACGAAGCAGCAGCGGCGAAACCGTACAGCGATGGGGTCTTGTAGACGACAGCGTTGTCGTTGCGGGTCATGTTGCCAGCGACCGGGAACAGGTTTTTAGCGGTACCAGCGTAGCCAGCTGCGAACGGGTCAGCCACGTCGCGCAGGGTTTCGTAGTAAGGGGTGTACTGACGACCGATGGTCAGGGTACCGGCTTCTTTCGAGCTCAGACCAACATAGGCTTCGCGGTTGAACAGGCGGTTGTTACCGTTGTCGAGCGAACCGTCGTCGATGCGAACGCCAGCTTCCAGTTTGAAGATCGCGCTCAGACCGCTGCCCAGGTCCTCGGTGCCTTTGAAGCCGATACGCGATGCCGAAGCGACGCCGCTCTGTACCTTCGTTACGTTACCAGCAGCACCGCCGCGCTCGGAGGTCAGGCCGGCATCGACGATACCGTACATGACGACATTCGATTGCGCCATAGCTACGTTGCTCAGGGCGCCCAGGATGGCGATGGAGATCAGGGATTTTTTCATTACGTGTTTCCTTCAGTTGTGTTGCTGTAAAAGTATAGCTAGTAGTGCGGCTAAATACGGTGCTTATCGGCGTCACCAGCAGGCGCCGTTTGTGCGTGAGGGCAAACTCCCCAGCTGCCACTGTGCGGTTCCTGATGCGGAACGCGCTCACTTAGTTGCGGCCGATTTAATCGACGCTCGCATGTTCGCGGTGCCAAACGGCACCGGAGGCGGCACTATACTGACGCTTGG
>DASVTJ010000779.1:0-10758 GCA_036387635.1 Duganella sp. | reverse complement strand
AGCAGTGACGCGGGAAAAGGAGAGGTGGCAGAGTGGTCGAATGTACTTGACTCGAAATCAAGCGTACGTTAAATCGTACCGTGGGTTCGAATCCCACCCTCTCCGCCAGTATTAGAAAAACCCGCCTCGGCGGGTTTTTTGTTTTTGCGGAGAGGAGCGAGCGCAGCTCGCGTGTGGGATTCGAAGACTCGCGCATGCTTGCGCGAGGGCGGCCTGCGGGATGTAGGCGAATCCCACCCTCTCCGCCAGTATTAGAAAAACCCGCCTCGGCGGGTTTTTTGTTTTTATTTTCCCGCATGCATTACCGGTCGCGATGCCGCATCACCGGTCGAGCGCGATGGCTTGGGCGAGGCCGTGACCGGATTCGGCGTCAGCTGGTAGCCCCCGAAAGATTTCATCTCGTCCATCAGGAAATGCGAGACGATCTTCTCCACGCCCCAGCTGCCGTTCAGCATCGTTCCCACCAGCCGTTTCCAGTCCTGCATGTCATTGACCACCGCCCGCAACATGTAGTCGTACAGTCCGCTGACGCGGCATGACTCGACGATTTCGGGCATGCCCGCGACCCATTCATCGAAGTCGGAGAAATCGTTGAGCGCATGGCGTTCGAAGGATATTTGCGCCATGACGATCAAAACGTTGCGGATCCGGTCGACCGCGATCTGCGCCCGATAGCCCGTGATAAAACCACGTTCCTCCAGGTCGCGCACCCGGCGCAGGCAGGCGCTCGGCGACAGCGCGACTAGGTCGGCCAGCGCCTGGTTGGTGATGCGCGCATCCTCTTGCAGCAAGTCCATGATCTTGCGGTCGATGCGGTCGATATCTCTTTGTGACATGTGCGGCTATCTCCTGATTGTAGGGCGCCATACAGGTGTAACGGTACTGGCAGCTTTCGCTTTGGTAGCTGCAAGAATCGTGCCGTGACGCCGACGATGGGGCCGGTTATTTTCCTCGCATGATGCGGCCATTTCGTGCTTTTTGCACCAACAGTTGCACTATTCTCGTGCTGGCGCCCCGCGCGCGCGGCGCTTACCCGCATTTTTGCACCATGGTGCAGGAGATGCCTATTTTCAGGCGCCGCGTGTTCAGAATCTGCCGTTATTGGTGGCGTGCATGCAGAAATCTTGTGTGGAAAGCGGAAATCCCTCGTCAAATCAATGACTTGGGGATTGGGCGTGCGCTTGGGGTGTTGCTGGACTGACTACTCATTTGGACCTACAGTTGAGCTGCACCGAACGGAGCGGAACCGGCCGCAGCTAAGCCAACCACTATTCCATTCCTCGGGCAGTCGAATCGCCGCCAAACCGCTACGGGAGTTGCCTAGAATGAAACCGAAATATTCAGCGAAGTATTCACGATTGTCGCTCGCATTGCTAAGCGCGTTCGCCGGCCTCGCCCAGGCGCAACAAGCGTCCGGCCCCGCCGCCGATCCGGCCGCCGACCCGCCCTCGAAAGTCGAAGCGGTCATGGTGGTGGGCAAGCGCGGACAAACCGTCGCCAACACCGCCGGCGGCGCCAGCGCGCTGAGCGGCGAGGCATTGAGCAAGGTCGGCGCCGAATCGTTCGCCGACTATCTGGGCAAACTGCCGGGCGTGGTGTTCAACGCCGGCCCGAGCGGCAATTCCACCGCCGTTATTCGCGGCGTCGGCACCACCGCCGGCCTCGACCAGGGGCAGGGCACCACCGGCTACTACATCAACGAGATTCCGCTCACCGAGGTCGGCTATACGGTCTCGATTCCCGACATCGACACCTTCGATGTCAGCCGGGTCGAAGTGCTGCGCGGCCCGCAGGGATCGCTGTACGGGGCCTCGTCGCTCGGCGGCGCCATCAACTACATCGCCAAGGAGGCCGACGCCGGCGGCTTCGACGCCGCGCTGGAAACTTCGCTCAGCAAGACAGTCAACGCGCACAGCCTTGGCTACACCGGCAAGGCCATGCTCAATGTCCCGCTGATCGCCAACGAGCTGGCGGCGCGGATGGTCGTGGTCAAGCGCGAAACGCCGGGCTACCTCGACAACATCGGCATCGGCAAAAAAGGCAGCAACGACAACCGCGTCACCGACGGCCGCGTCTCGCTGGTGTGGACGCCGGACGACAAGACCAAGGTCAGCTGGCTGAGCCTGTGGCAAAGTTCGTTCGCCGACGACGAGTCGTTCCGCATGACCCGCTACGGCGCGTTGGAGCGCTCGACCTCGCTGCCGACGAGTTTCGACCTGGACTTCGCGCTGCACAGCGCGCGCGTCGAGCGCGACTTCGGCTTCGCCAAATTGACCGCGCTCGCTTCCTACAACAAGAAGCAGCAGGAATTGCACTTCGACTACACGGTCTATCTGCCGAGCTTCATGGGCACCGCCGATCCGCAATTGTTCCGGCAATTAGGCGAGAGCAAGAACAAGAACTACGAGCTGCGCCTGGCCTCGCCGGACGGCGGCCGCTTCGAGTGGCTGGTGGGCGCGTCCTACCAAAAGACCGACAAGCGCTTCGACGAGGACATTTCGGCGCCGGGCGCCAATGCCGTGCTGACGCCGCAGGTCGATGCCAGCCTGCTGCGCGGCGACTACTACCACTGGGGCTTCAGCCAGACCCATGGCACCGACAAATCGGTATTCGGCGAGGCCTCGGTCAACCTCGACGGCGGCTGGAAGCTGACCGCCGGCGGGCGCCGCTACGATACCTCGCTCGACTCCGGCAGCCAGTTCAACGGCGTGCTGTATCCGACCGGCCTGGTCGTCCCGGTCGGCTATCAGGCCGAGAGCGGCTTCTCGCCCAAGCTCTCGGTCAGCTACAAGGCCACGCCACAGACCATGTACTATGCGCTCGCCTCGGAAGGTTTCCGCTTCGGCGGCGCCAACAGCCTTTCGCCGCTGGCCGGCTTCAACACGCCCGGCGGCTGGGGCAGCGATTCGCTGCGCAACTACGAGATTGGCGTCAAGTCGTCGCTGCTCGAGCGCCGCCTGTCGTTCGACATCGACGTCTTCAACATCGACTGGAGCGACCTGCAGGTGCGCCTGACCCGCCCGGACGGCCTGACCTACGGCAGCAACGCCGGCAAGGCGCGCCTGCGCGGGATCGAGTTCTCCAGCGCGTTGCGGGCCACCGACCACGTCGACGTCGGCCTGAACTACACCTACCTGGACGCCAAGCTGACCGAGGACTTGCTGCAAGCGACGGTGCCGCTACGCAAGGGGCAGCGGTTGCCGGGCTCGTCGAAGCACCAGCTGTCGGCCACGGCGACCTACAAGTGGAACAACAAGTACAACGCCAGCGCCTCGCTCAGCGGGCGCTACCTGTCGGACGCGCCGGCCAACCTGCAGCAGGCGGACCAGCGCATCAACGGCTTCAGCCAGTTCGACGCCCGCTATGCGATGTGGTTCGACAACGTGGAGCTGAGCCTGTTCGTCAACAACATGGCCGACAAGCGCGGCGTCACCTTCAGCTACGGCAGCGCCGAGCTGTTCGGCCAGCAGGAGTTCGTGATCCGTCCCCGCACCGCCGGCGTGCGCCTGCACTGGCAGTTATGAGCGCCGGCGACGCCTTGAACGCCAGCGCGCAAGGGGGCGCCGGCGGCCTGCGTCCCAGTCTCGGCTGGGGCGGGCTGCTGGTGCTCGGCATCGCCAACATCCTCGGCGCCGGTGTCTACGTGATGACCGGCACGGCCGCCGCGCACTTTGCCGGGCCGGCCGTGACCTTGTCGTTCGTTATCGCCGGCTTCGCCTGCCTGCTGGTGGCGCTGTGCTACGCCGAGCTGGCGTCGTCGATGCCGGAATCGGGCTCGGCCTACACCTACTGCCGGCGCGCGCTCGGCGGCGGCCCGGCCTGGTCGCTCGGCTGGCTGCTGTTTCTCGAATACAGCGTCGCCGCCTCGCTGCTGGCGGTCGGCTTCGCCGGCTACCTGGGCAGCCTGCTGGGCGACTTCGGCATCACCTTGCCGGCGGCGCTGTCGACGCCGCTGATCCGCTCGGAGGTGGTCGACGGCCGCCATGCGCTCTCGCTCGGCGCCGGCTTCAACCTGGTGGCGGCGCTGGCGGTGCTGTGCGCCGGCGGCATTGCCGCGCTGGGCATGTCGCGCTACACGCTGGTGAGCACGCTGCTGGTGGTCGTCAAGGTGGCGGTGCTGGCCGGTTTCATCGTGGTCGGCATGGGCGCGGTCGAGCCGGCCAACTGGTCGCCGTTCGTGCCGCCCAACGAGGGCGGCTTCACCTACGGCTGGGAAGGCGTGGCGCGCGGCGCGTCGCTGCTGTTCTTCGCCTTCCTCGGCTTCGAGACCGTCTCGACGGCCGCCGCCGAGACCCGCCACCCGCAGCGCGACGTGCCGATCGGCATCCTCGGCGCGCTGGCCGTGTGCACCGCGCTGTACGTGCTGTCGGCCATCGTGCTGACCGGCCTGGTGCCGTTCCGCCAGCTGGGCGTGCCCGATCCGATCGCCATCGCGGTCGACCGCATCGGCCTGCCGGGCATCGCGCTGGTGATCAAGGTCGGCGCGCTCGCCGGCCTGGCCTCGGTGCTGCTGGCCAACGCCTTCGGCCACTCGCGCGTGTGCTACGCGATGGCGCGCGACGGTTACATGCCCGACCTGTTCGCCACGGTGCACCGCGCGCGCGGTAGCCTGTGGCAGGGCAACCTGTTGTTGGCGGCGATCGCCGCCGTGGGTGCGGCGCTGCTGCCGATCTCGGTGATGGCCGACCTGATCTCCTTCGGCGTTGCCTTCATGTTCGCCATGGTGGCCGTCAGCCTGATCCACATGCGCAACACGCAGCCCGATTTGCCGCGCAAGTTCCGCGTGCCGTTCGGCGGCGTGCGCATCGGCGGCGTCTGGTTCGGCGTGGTGCCGGTGCTGGCGATCGTCACCAGCTTCGTCATGACCTTGCCGGTCGCGCTCGACATCGTCGGGCAGGCACGGCGCGGCGACTGGCTGTCGGTCGGCCTGCTGACCTTGTACGCGCTAGCCGGCTTTTCCATCTACATGTTTTACGGCCGCCCGCGCGCGCGCGGACGGCTTTTCCACCCCCTAACTGCCACGGACACACCAACCTATGCTGAAAATCACTGACGCCTTCGCGCTTGGACGCCTGGATGCGCACGACCAGGCCGCGCTGGTGCGCAAAGGCGAGATCGACGCCGCCACGCTGACCGAGGCGGCGCTGATGCGCATCGAGGCGCTCGACCCGGCGCTGCGCGCCACCAGTCACTACGCGCCGGAGCTGGCGCGCGCGCGCTGCGCGCGCCTGCCCGAAGGCGGCGCCATGCGCGGCGTTCCGTGGATGCCCAAGGACTCGCTCGATTACCCGGGCATGCCCAGCCGTTCGTGCTCGCGCAGCCGCACCGGCGTTGCCGTCACCCAGGGCTATTCGTATGTGCAACGGCTCGACGCGGCCGGCCTGGTGGCCGTCGGCAAGAGCTCGATGCCCGAGTTCGGCCTGCTCGGATCGACCGAACCGCTGGCCGGGCCGGTCACCCGCAATCCATGGTCGCTCAAGCATTCGCCTAACGGCTCGAGCGGCGGCGCCGGCGCCGCCGTGGCCGCCGGCATGGTGCCGCTGGCGCAGGGCAGCGACGGCGGCGGCTCGATCCGCCTGCCGGCGTCGGCGTGCGGCCTGGTCGGCCTCAAGCCGGGCCGCGACAGCACGGTGCGCGTGAGCTCGCGCCACAACGTCGAGGATTTGCTGGTGGGCGACAGCCTGATGTCGCGCAGCGTGCGCGACAGCGCCTGGGGTTTCGCCGCCACGCATCTGCAACCGGCGCGGCCGATGGTGCAAGGCGCGTCGGCGCGGCGGCTGCGCGTGGCCGTCATCGACGCCAGCCTGCGCGGCCAGGCGCCGCACCCGGACGTGGCCGACGTGGTGCGCCGCAGCGCCGACCTGTGCGCCGCGCTCGGCCACCAGGTCGAGGCGGCGCGCTGGCCGATCGACGGCCCCGCCTTCATGCGCACGTTCGACGACTTGTGGTCGCACCTGGGCGCCGATTGCGTCGACGCGGTGCGCCCGCTGATCGGCGGCCGCCGCCTCGAGGACGCCCTCGAGCCGTGGACGCTGGCCATCGCCCGCCGCGCCGAGTCGCTGCCGACCGGCGCGCTGGAGGCGGCCTACCGGCAACTGGCCGGGCTGCCGGCGCAGTTGGCGGACTTCTTCCAGCGCTACGACGTGGTGTTGTCGCCGGTGGCGCTGACGCCGCCGCCGCTGCTGGGCACCTTCGGTCCGTCGGTGCCGTTCGATACCTTGCGCGAAACGATGTTCGACTGGCTTGCCTACACGCCGCTGCAAAACATGGCGGGCACGCCGGCCATCTCGCTGCCGCTGTTCCACGGCGTCGACGGGCTGCCGATCGGCACCATGTTCGCCGCCGACCGGGGCGGCGAAGACACGCTGCTGGCGCTGGCCTACGAACTGGAGGCGGCGTTGCCGTGGCACGCGCGCTGGCCGGCGGTGTCGGTCGCCGCCTGAGCGTCCGCATCCCAATCATCCGATAACATTTCTATCAAAACCCCCCATGACCGATAAGTTTCTTCCCCGTAGTTCCGCCGATCTCGCCAACCTGGTTCGCCAACAGCCGCTCGCCTGGATCGTTTCCGGCACCGGCGCCGGCGCAAGCCTGCAAGCGAGCGTATTGCCGGTGCAGCTGGAATGCGACGCGGCCGGCGAGCCGCTGCGCCTGCTCGGCCACTTCGGCCGCAACAACCCGCAGTGGCAGGCGCTGGCGCTGTCGCCACGCGCCAAGGTGCTGCTGCTCGGACCGCACGGTTACATTTCGCCGTCGTGGTACGCCGACCGCAGCCAGGCGCCGACGTGGAATTACGCGTGGGCCCAGTTCGATGTCGACGTCGAGATCCGCGACACGCCGCAAGACGCCGACGCGTTGCTGCGCGGCCTGGCCGACGCCATGGAGGCGGGCCGGCCGGCGGCCTGGCGGGTCGAGGACATGGGTCCGCGTTATGACCGCCTTTCCAACGGCGTGGTCGGTTTCCACGCCCGCGTGGTGTCGGCCGCCAGCCGCTTTAAAATGGGACAGGACGAACGCGCCGACGTCTTTGCCGATATCGTGCGCGGCCTGCGGGTGACCGGCGGCGAGGGGCTGGCCGACTGGATGCTGCGCTTCGCCGACGGCGCCGGCACGGCCGGCGGCCGGGTGGTGCCAGCGGCCGTGCCGGCGCCGTCGGCGCTCGATGCCGACACCATGCGCTTCATTGACGACGTGCGCGACCGGGGCCGCGCGCTGACCGCCGGCCGCGAGCTGGACTGGCCGGGACGGCGCGAGGTGGCCGAACAATCGCGCATGCCGTGGCAGCAGGGCGGTCCGCGCATGGCCGCCACCACCGAGCGCGTGGTGCAGACCGGGGCCGGGCCGGTGCGCCTGCGCTTCCACCGGCCGACGGAGGAAGCCAACGCGCCGGCGCTGATCTACCTGCACGGCGGCGGCTGGGCGCTGTTCAGCATGGACACGCACGACCGCCTGATGCGCGAGCTTGCCGCCCGCAGCGGCATGGTGGTCGTTGGCGTCGATTATGCGTTGGCGCCGGAGGCGCGCTATCCTGTCGCGTTGAACCAGGTGGTGGGCGCGGTGCGCTGGCTGCGCGGCTACGGCGGCGAGGTTGGCATCGACCCCGGCCGGCTGGCGCTGGGCGGCGATTCGGCCGGCGGCAACCTGTCGATGGGCGCGGCGCTGCGCCTGCGCGACGCCGGGGAGGGCGACGCCGTCAAGGCTTTGCTGAGCATCTACGGCGGCTTCTCGCCGGACTGCTCGCCGGCCTCGCGCCAGCGCTACGGCACGCCGGACGACATGCTCACGTCGGCGGAGGTCGACGAGTTCTGGGCCACCTACGTCGGCACCGTCGCCGACCGCCGCGACCCGTATCTGGTGCCGCTGCTGGCGCCACTGGCCGGCCTGCCGCCGGTGTTCCTGCAGGTGGCCGAGTGCGACGTGCTGACCGAACAAAACATGACGATGGCCGGCTGCCTGCTGGCGGCCGGCGTCGCCGTCAAGGTCAAGGTGTACCCGGGCGTGCCGCACAGCTTCATCGAAGCGATGGAAGTCTCGGCGCTGGCCCGCGAGGCGATCGACGACGGCGCCGGTTGGCTCGGCGAGGTGCTGGCGTGATGATTTTTTCGAACCACCTACAAGAAACTACGAGGATGCACAATGATTGACCGCCGACTGTTTCTTGCCTGCGCCGGCGGCCTGGGCGCCAGCGCGCTGGCGCCTGCCTTTGCCGCCACCGCCGCCAAGCGTCGATGGCCGCTGCCGCCGCAACATGCGCGCGTTCCGACCGATGTGGGCAACCTGGGCTACCACCGCATGGACGACTACGCGTGGTTCCAGCCGAAGGACTGGCACGCGGTGCTGCGCGCGCCGGACTCGCTCGACGCGCCGATCAAGGCGGTGGTGAAAGCGGAAAACGCCTACACCGACGCCATGCTGGCGCCATCGGCCTCGCTGCAAAAGCAACTGATCGCGCGCATGATGGAACTGGACGCCTCGGAAGGCGCCCCGCTGCAGGTGCGCGACGGCGATTTCCTCTACTACCAGCGCGTGAAGGAGGGCAGCGACCATCCGGTGTACGCGCGCCGCCCCGTGGCCGGCGGCGCCGAGCAGATCCTGCTGGACGTCGGCGCCGAGGCGGCCGGCCAGAAATACTACAAGCTGAGCTGGGGCGGTCCCCAGCACAGCGGCAATGGCCGGCTGTTCGGCTGGGCCGCCGACCTGCGCGGCTCGGACATCTTCTCGATCTTCGTGCGCGACATCGACAGCGGCAAGCTGCTGGTCGAGGACATCGTCGATTCGCACGGCGAGTTCGCGTTCTCGCCGGACGGACGCCATCTGTTCTGGTGCGGGCGCACGGACAAGGGCCGGCCGTCGAAGATCTTCCGGCGCGAGATCGGTACCGGCGGCGACACGCTGGTCTACGAGAACAAGGACCCGGCCTTTTTCGTCAGCCTGCGCACCACGGTTGCCGGCGGCTATCTGGTGATCCGCATGTTCAACGGGGACATGACCGAGGTGCGGCTGGTGCCGATGCACACGCCCACGGCGCCACCGATACTGGTCGAAGCGGCCACCAATGGCTTGCACTACGACGTCGAGGAATGGAACGGCGCGTTGCTACTGTTGACCGATGCCGACGGCGCCGTCGACTACCAGCTGATGACGGCCGCCATCGACGCGCCCGGCCGCGCCCATTGGAAACCGTTCGTCGCCCACCAGGCCGGGCGCTTCATCCTCGCGATCCATCCGTTCCAGGACTATCTGGTGCGCGAGGAGTGGCGCGACGCGCTGCCACGGCTGGTGGTGATGACGAAGGATGGCAAGGAGCGCGAGATCGGCTTCGACGAAGCGGCCTACGCGATCAGCGTGCCGCCCGGCCAGGGCTGGAACTCGCCGACGCTGGCGTTCACCTACCAGTCGCCACGCTCGCCGCGCGCGCCCTGCCTGCTGACGCTGGCCGGCGCAACGGTCGCGCGCCCCGGGCAACCGGTGGCTTCGAGGGCGTTCGACCGCGAGCGCTACGAAGTGCGGCGCCTGGTGGCGCCGGGTGAGGACGGCGTGCGCATTCCGATCACGGTGCTGATGCGCAAAGGCCGCAAGCTCGATGGCAGCGCGCCGCTATACCTGTACGGTTACGGCTCCTACGGCGGCACGGTGGACGCCGAGTTCTCGTCGGCGGCGACCGCGCTGGTCGACCAGGGCTGGATCTATGCCATTGCCCACGTGCGCGGCGGCGCCGAGCGCGGTACGGGCTGGTGGCGCGCGGTGCTCAAGCAAGGCAAGAAGAAGACCTTCACCGATTTCATCGCCTGCGCCGAGTACCTGATCGCCGAGCGCTACACGGCCAGGCAGCGCATCGTCGCGCACGGATATTCGGCGGGCGGGCTGATGATGGGCGCCGTCTACACCATGCGTCCCGACCTCTGGGCCGGGGTGATCGCCCGGGTGCCGTTCCTGGATGTGCTGACGACGCTGGAACACTATGAAAACCATCCGCTGGGCACGACCTCGTTCCCGTTCTGGGGCGACCCGCGCGTGGCCGGGGATCACGCGTATGTCGCCAGCTATTCGCCCTACGACCAATTAAAGAAAGCGGCCTATCCGGCGCTGCTGGCCGTCGGCAGCGTGGCCGACAACCGGGTGGCATTCTGGGAACCGCTCAAGTTCGCGGTCAAGGCGCGCAGCTTGACCACGGCGGCCAACCCGATCCTGTCGCGCACGGCGATGTACGCGGGCCACATGGGCGACCCTGGCGCCAAGGCCATGTACGAGGAAAACGCGTCCTTCTTGGCGTTCGCGATCTGGGCGGCCGACCGCAAGTGGGGCAAGGTTCCTCGATAAATAGTGGTGCGTTGCATAGTTGTATTTTGGGGCTTCCGTCTTCTGTTGCTGCCTGTTATAATCTTGCCTTCGCCGAACAGGCGGTGCAGGACCATTAGGAGAGGTGGCAGAGTGGTCGAATGTACTTGACTCGAAATCAAGCGTACGTTAAATCGTACCGTGGGTTCGAATCCCACCCTCTCCGCCAGTAATAAGAAAAACCCGCTTCGGCGGGTTTTTTGTTTTGCGGAGAGGAGCGAGCGCAGCTCGCGCGTGGGATTCGAAGACTCGCGCGTACTCGCGCGAGGGCGGCCTGCGGCATGTAGGCGAATCCCACCCTCTCCGCCAGTAATAAGAAAAACCCGCTTCGGCGGGTTTTTTGTTTTGCGGAGAGGAGCGAGCGCAGCTCGCGCGTGGGATTCGAAGACTCGCGCGTACTCGCGCGAGGGCGGCCTGCGG
>DASVTJ010000778.1:0-3286 GCA_036387635.1 Duganella sp. | reverse complement strand
ATGCCGAACCATTACGACGCGGCCGCGAAGTCGGTCAACCAGGGCGTGCCGGTCACGCGCCTGATGCCCGACAGCGCCCTGAGCATCGCGCTGACCGAGATGGCGCGCGGCCTGACCGGCGAGCTCGCGCCGGCGCGCCCGACCAGCTTCATGACGCGCCTGTTCAAGCGCCGCATCTCCGACGTCTGAGCAGCCACCGATAGAGAACCACGATGAATACTCCAGCCTATTCCCTGCGCGAGCGCCTCGGCAACAGCACGCCGCGCCCGGCCGCCCAGCGCGGCGGTCCGATCGACAACCGCGCCTATCACCAGCTCAAGGCCCGCATCCACGAAACGCTGCTCGACCGCGTCGACCTGGAAAGCATGCAGCGCCTGAACCAGGACCAGATCCGCCAGGAGCTGCGCCTGCTGGTCGAGCGCCTGCTCGAAGAAGAGATGGTCGTCATCAACGACGCCGAGCGCAAGACGCTCACGCGCGACATCCAGAACGAGATGCTCGGCTTCGGCCCGCTCGAAACCCTGCTCGAAGACCCGACCGTCTCCGACATTCTGGTCAACACCCACAAGCAGGTGTATGTCGAGCGCCGCGGCAAGCTGGAACTGACCGACGTCACCTTCACCGACGACGCCCACCTGATGAAGATCATCGACAAGATCGTCTCGCGCGTGGGCCGCCGCATCGACGAATCGAGTCCGATGGTCGACGCCCGCCTGCCGGACGGCTCGCGCGTGAACGCGATCATTCCGCCGCTGGCGATCGACGGCCCGGTGATGTCGATCCGCCGCTTCTCGGCCGATCCGCTGCGCCTGGCCGACCTGGTCTCCTACGGCAGCATGACGCCCGAGATGGCCGAAGTGCTGCAGGGCCTGGGCAAAGCCAAGGTCAACATCCTGATTTCCGGCGGCACCGGTTCCGGCAAGACGACCATGCTCAACGTGATCTCGAATTTCATCGGCAAGAACGAGCGCATCGTGACGGTGGAAGACGCGGCCGAACTGCAGCTGCAGCAGCCGCACGTGGTGCGCCTGGAGACGCGGCCGCCGAACATCGAGGACAAGGGCGAAGTGACCCAGCGCGCGCTGGTGCGCAACGCGCTGCGGATGCGCCCCGACCGCATCATCCTGGGCGAGGTGCGCGGCGCCGAGGCGCTCGACATGCTGGGCGCGATGAACACCGGCCACGAAGGCTCGATGGCGACCATCCACGCCAACACCCCGCGCGACGCCCTGACGCGCCTGGAAAACATGATCAGCATGGCCGCCGGCAACCTGCCGCCGAAGGCGATGCGCCAGCAGATCAGCTCCGCCGTGGGCGTCGTGGTGCAGGTGTCGCGCCTGACCGACGGCAAGCGCAAGGTGCTGTCGATCTCGGAAGTGACGGGCATGGAAGGCGAAGTCATCACGATGCAGGAGATCTTCGCCTTCAAGCAGACCGGCGTCGCCGACGACGGTAGCGTGCTCGGGTATTCCAGCGCCACCGGCGTGCGCCCGCACTTCGCCGAACGCCTGCGCACCTTCGGCGTGGCCTTGCCGGCGCACGTGTTCGAGCCGCGCTAAGGACCGCACGTGGATTTCACTTTCCTCCTGTTCGTCGCACTGCTGTTCGCCGCGGTGCTGCTGCTGGTCTGGGGCGCCTACGTCGGCTGGCAGGCGCACCGCAGTCCGGAAGCGGAACGCATCGCGCGCCGCCTGCGCAGCGTGATCGGCGGCGAAGTGCGTCAGTCCGACGTCACCATCGTCAAGGACCGGCGCTACAGCGACGACGCCGAACTCGACGCACTGCTGCACCGCCTGCCCGGCACGGGCCGGCTGGACCGCATGCTGGTGCAGGCCGGTTCGAAGCAGATGGTCGCGCCGCTGCTGGCCTTTTGCATGACCGGCTTCGTGCTCGGCCTGGTGCTGGCGATCTGGGCGCGCCTGCCGCTGATCGGCATGCCGCTGGCGGCACTCGGTGCTGCCTCCTTGCCGCTGCTGCGCCTGGCGCGCGCCCGTGCCGCGCGCATGGCCCGCTTCGAACGCCAGCTGCCCGAAGCGCTCGACATGATGAGCCGCGCCATGCGCGCCGGCCACGCCTTTCCGACGGCCTTGAAACTGGTGGCCGACGAAGTCGCAGCGCCGCTGGGCGAGGAGTTCAAGGCCGCCTTCGACGAAGTCAATTTCGGCGTGGCGATGGGCGACGCGCTCGGCAACCTGGCGCAGCGCGTGCCCAGCATGGATTTGCAGTACTTCGTTGTCGCCGTGCTGATCCAGCGCGAAAGCGGCGGCAACCTTACCGAACTGCTGTCGTCGATCGCCGGCATCATCCGCGACCGCCACAAGCTGGCCGGCCAGGTACGCGTGCTGTCGGCCGAAGGGCGCATCTCCGCCTGGGTGCTGTGCCTGCTCCCGTTTGGCGCCGGCTTCATGATGTACCTGGCCAATCCGGAAACGATGGGCGTGCTCTGGACCGACCCGGGCGGGCGCAAGATGCTGTACGGCGCCCTCGGAATGATGCTGTTCGGTGTGCTCGCGATCCGCAAGATCGTGCGCATCCGCATGTAAGGAAGCTTCGTGAACCACTCCCAACTCCTGACCCTGGCGCTGCTGTTCCTGTTCATCTTCGGGCTGGCGCTGCTCGCCATGTTCCTGCTGACCCGCAACCCCGTGCAGGCACGTCTCTCGGCGCTGGACGAGCGCGACACGGTCGACCGCCGCCGCGGCGAAAGCTGGCGCGCCAGGCTGGCGCGGATGGCCCAGCCGCTGGCGAAGCTGTCGGTCCCGGCCGAAGGGTGGGAGAGCTCGCCCGTGCGCCTGCGTTTTATTAATGCCGGCTGGCGCGACCCGGCCACGCCCGGCTTGTTCCACGCCGGTAAAACCGCACTCACGGTCGGGCTGCCGCTGCTGGCCTGGCTGTTCCTGCGCCAGGATCCGGAACGCGCCTTCGGCGTCACCTTCCTGGGCCTGGCCTCGGCCGCCGCCTGCGGCTATTACGTGCCCGACATCGTCCTGCGCCGGCGCATCGCCCACCGCCAGCGCGAGATTTTTGAGAGTTTCCCGGACGCGCTGGACCTGATGGTGGTCTGCGTCGAGGCCGGCCTGGCGATGGATGCGGCGCTGGGGCGTGTAGGCGGCGAGATCGGCCTGAAAAGCCCGGTGCTGGCCGAGGAATTGCAGCTGGTGACGCTGGAAATGCGCGCCGGCAACTCCAAGGAAAAATCGCTGCGCAACCTGGCGCTGCGCACCGGCGTGGAAGACGTCGAAGCGCTGGCCAAGATGCTGATCCAGGCCGACCGCTTCGGCACCAG